>CACXQO010000011.1 GCA_902769815.1 uncultured Bacteroidia bacterium
AAGGATGGCGTGCGGCAGTTCTTCCTCATTTTCAGCCACTTTACCAATGTCGTGCAAGAGACCGGCGCGTTTGGCCGACTTCACGTTGAGGCCCAATTCTGCGGCCATCGTAGCACAAAGTTTTGCCGTTTCGATGGAGTGTTGCAACAGGTTCTGGCCATAACTGGTGCGATATTTCATGCGGCCAATCATCTTGATCAGTTCGGGGTTGAGGTTGTGGACGCCAAGGTCAATGGAAGTGCGCTTGCCGGTTTCCATAATCTCTTGATCCACTTGTTTTTCCACTTTGTGGACCACTTCTTCGATACGGGCAGGATGGATACGACCGTCGACGACCAATTTCTGCAAGGAAAGTTTGGCTATTTCGCGGCGGATGGGGTCGAAGCCGGAAATGAGGATGGCATCGGGGCTGTCGTCGATGATGATTTCCACACCCGTGAGCGATTCGAGCGTGCGGATATTGCGGCCTTCGCGCCCGATGATACGACCCTTAATCTCGTCATTTTCAATGTTGAACACGCTCACCGTATTCTCAATGGCCGTTTCAGAAGCCGTGCGCTGGATGGTTTCAAGCACAATCTTCTTGGCCGTTTGGGCCGCGCTCAGTTTGGCCTCCTCGGTCACTTCCTTCACATAGACCATCGCGTCGGCCTGAGCCTCTTCCTTGATGAGTTCGATGAGTTGCTCCTTGGCATCCTTCGCCGAGAGGCCGGAGATGGTTTCCAATTTCTTCGCTTCTTCGTCGTAAATGCGGTCGAGGTCGGCTTTTTTCTTGTTGAAGGTGTCGAGTTGGCCTTCCAATTTCTGTTGTGCAGCCTGCAATTCCTTTGACTTGCGCTGCGCCTCTTCCATCTTCTTGTTGGCGTCTTGCTTCAGTTGGTTGATGCGGTTTTCGGCAGAGGCCAATTCGCGCTTGCGCTCGTCGCAGGCCTTTTCGTGTTCGTCCTTCATTTGGAGGAATTTCTCCTTGGCTTGCAAGATGCGTTCTTTCTTGATGACTTCGGCCTTTTCCTTGGCCTCTTCAAGCAGGGCAGTTTCTTCTTTAGTGACCGCTTTTTTCAGCAGTGTGGAGGTGATAAAATACCCGACAGCCAAGCCCACCAAAAGGGCCGCAATCGGAAGAATGATGTTTAATGCGTTGAGTAATAACATTTTAAAAAACTCTGTTTTACCCGAAAATTGAGGAGGAAACAAAAGGAACTGCCTGTCCGTTGGGATATGCGTAAACCCCAAAAGATACGCTTGTGGCCACCGCGTTGCGCAAACGTCCACCGGCACCAAAGGTGCTTCCCCGAAGGGAATGAGGCCTGTTTTTACAGAGCGCGAGTAGACCGATTGATGTGTTTGATAGTGTTGAGTTTACCAAATGCGCTGAACAGACAGTTCCAGTCTTTCAAAGAACGTCCATGCCGAAGCGTGGATTATGCTTGTTCGCTCAGTAAGGCGTTCAGGTCGTGCAGTTTGTGTTCCAAGTTCTGATTGCGGTAGGTCAACTCGGAATCCATTTTGACGACGGAAGTGGCAAATTGCAAGGCCGTCATCGAGAGCAGGTCCTGCACGTCCTTGTAGGCGTAATGCGCCGAGTAGTATTTCACCCGGTCGTTGATGAGTTTGCCAGCCTTGCGGACGCTCTCTTCGTCAGCGCGGGCCACCGAGAGCCGGTAGGGCCTATCCAACAGAGTGATGTTTATCGTAATCTCATCCATCTCGCTGACGTTCAATTATTTGAGTTATTCCTTACTGTTCAGAATCGAAACGCACCTGTCAATTTCCTTCACCAAATCCTTTATGAGCTTTCTACCTTCTTCTATTTCTCCCTCGTTGTCGAGTGCGTTAACAATTGTAGATTTATTTATTTTGTCCTGCAACTCCTCCGCCGCATGTCGCAACGCCAGATTTTCCCTGTCTAACGTTTCGTTTTCCTCGGCGAGCCGCTTGTTTTCCGCTTCAAGCCGTTTCTTTTCATCAAGCAACTTCCTCAATTTCAACTCGATTTCAGATACTATGATGCTCAAGTCGGCCATCGCGCAAACGGTTTGGAATTGTGCCACAAAAATACGGAATTATATGTTACAGCACCCTTTTTGGCGAAAAAATTTTCCCCGATTTGTCGTGCATGGCTGAAAAAGCCGTAATTTTAGCGCATTAAATCTTCATCATCATGAAAACAAAAATCGTGTTTATGACCCTTTTGACTGCAATGCTCGCCTCGTGCGCACCCAAAGAAACCACTTTGACCTTCATTGAAACCACCGACACGCATGGGCGTTACGACGAGTTCGCCAACGATGCTTTCCTCATCAAAAAGATGAAAGCCGAATTGGGCGACAAACTGATTCTTTTGGACAACGGTGACAATGTGCAAGGCACGCCGTTCCAGTATTGCTCCAACCAAGATGCCGAGCATCCCAACCTCGTTTCCGAAGTGCTGAATTATTTCCCTTACGATGCGGTAGGCGTTGGAAATCACGACATTGAGGCAGGCCGCAAGGTGTTCGACCGACTCTATTCCGAGTTGAAAATGCCCGTGGTTTGCGCCAATGTCATCGACGAGGCGACCGGCGAGCCGTATTTCACTCCTTATATTATACTGAAACGCGACGGCTTCAAGATTGCTGTGCTGGGACTGCTCACGCCTTACGTCGTCACTTGGGTGCCCGACCGACTGAGACCCGGACTGCGTTTCGAGCAATTGGAGGCCGCCGCCGAAAAATGGGTGAAAATCATCCACGAAAAGGAGCACCCTGACTTGATGGTAGGCTTGTTCCATTCCGGCTGGGAGCCACAGATGCAAAACCTGCCGCCTGAACATCCTTTGGGCCGCGAAAACGCCACGAAATGGGTGGCCGAAAATGTGCCCGGCTTCGACCTTATCTTCTATGGCCACGACCACCGCGCCCGTGCCGAAAAAGTATTGAATATCAACGGAGAACCCGTTTATGTGCTCAATTCGGGCAATCGCGGTTATGGACTTGCCATGGCCGAAGTCACTTTGAAAAAAGGACAAAAGCCCCAAGTTACCTTTGAACTGAAGCCCACCGACGGCGAAGAGAAAGACGAAGCCTTCCTTGCCCTGCTCCAACCCTATTTGGACCGCGCCGAGGCCTACAAGCAGCGCGAGGTGGCCGAGTTGCCTGTCAACATCAGCAGCGACGAGGTTTTCAGCGGGCCTTGCCTTTGGGTCGACGAAATCCATCGTTGCCAGTTTGAGACCGTCGAGGCCGAAGGCATCCATGCCGACATTTCGATGGCCGCGCCTCTCAGCGGAGGCAAGACCCTCGAAGCGGGAATGTTGAAAGTGAGCGACTTCTTCACTTGGTATCCTTTCGAGAACTCGTTGGCGGTCATGGCCTTGACGGGCAAGGAGGTGAAGAATTTCCTTGAATACGCCTACGAGATGAAAAGCCCGATTTACAACTTCGATTGTGCCGCAGGTATCATTTATGAAGTGACCGACAAGAATCCGATGGGCAACAGAATCAAGATTTTACGCATGGCCGACGGCACACCGTTCAACATGGAGAAGACTTACAACGTTGTGATGAATTCCTACCGCTCGATGGGCGGCGGCAACCATCTGATGAACGGCATCGGCTGGGCGCAAGAGGACATCAAGAACCACGTCGTTTGGCAAAGCGACCGTGATTTGCGCTCCCTCCTCATCGACTGGGCGGCGAAGAAAGGCGTGTTGGATAGCGTACCTTTGAACAGTTGGACTATAAAATAAACGACGAAAGATTTGCTGGGCGTTGCCAACAGTGGGGCATGCCCCACTGTCGCTACCGCGAGATGGCAAAGCCCGGAAATAGAATCGGAAAAAGATGAAAGAAGAATTCCTATACTACCTCTGGGAGAACCGCCTGACCGACAACAACTTGCAAACCACAGAAGGAGAGCAGGTTGAAGTGGTTTCGACAGGCTACCGCAACACCAATTCCGGGCCTGACTTCTTGGAAGCCAAAATCCAAATCGGCGACAAACTTTGGGCCGGCCATGTGGAAATCCATGTGAAAAGCAGCGACTGGAACCGACACGGACACCAAACCGACAAGTCCTATCAGAATGTCATCCTCCATGTGGTATACGAAAACGACACCAAGGCCAACGAGCTCCCGACCTTGGAACTGAAAGGCCGATTCAACGAAACTTTGTTCTCTCAATATCAAGCGTTTATCTCCTCTAAAAACTGGATTCCCTGCGAGAAAAGCATTGACCGAGTACCCGTTTTCACCCGACTTTCGTGGATGGACCGCATGGCTGTGGAACGCTTGGAAAGCAAGTCGGGAAATGTCACCAAAATCTTGGAATCCAACCAATTCGATTGGGAAGACGCGCTTTACAAACTCCTGATGCGCTATTTCGGCCTAAAAGTGAACAACGAAGCCTTTGAAACCTTGGCCAACATCTTGCCTTTCAAAACCTTGCTGAAACATGCCGACAACCTTTTGCAGTTGGAAGCCATGCTGATGGGCTGCGCGGGATTCCTTGAAACGGACTTCACCGAGGACTATCCCCTGCTGCTCAAGCGCGAGTTTGCGGTGATGAAAGCCAAATTCAACCTCCTGACCCTGCCCGCCGAGCGTTGGAAGTTCATGCGAATGCGTCCGAGCAACTTCCCGACCCTCCGTTTGGCGCAAATGGCGCAATTGATTCACAAAAACGGCTGCCTGTTCTCGAAAATCCGCGAGGCGAAAAACGCTGCCGAGGTCAAGGTTTTGTTTGATGTGGCGGCATCTGAATATTGGGAAACGCATTATCGGTTTGAGGCAGCATCAGAATCCAAACCGAAACATTTGGGCGATGCCACAGCGAATATTTTGATTATCAACGCCGTGACACCTTTGCTGTTTTGTTACGGCAAACTACATAAGGACGAATCGGTGTGCGACACGGCCATGCAGTTCTTGGAAGAGACTGAGGCTGAAGACAATGCCATCATCCGATATTTCGCCTCATGCGGCATCAAGGCGGAAAACGCCATGCAGACCCAAGCCCTGTTGCACCTTTATAATATGTATTGCAAGCGCAAACGGTGTTTGGAATGTAGGATTGGGGCTGTGCTGCTGCGGTGATCCTTGATTGAAAAAGTGAAAAGAGCCTAATAAGTGTTATCAGAAGGTGCGCGACCGCGTGGCGGCACTATTCCAGGCGTATCAGATGCTGTAATACATTTGTTGAAAAAAATGTATATATTTGCAGCGTTAAACGAAAAGGAGGGAAACATGACAGCAATAGAAATGAAGTATTCTTTGTTCAAGGAAATTGATTCGATTGAGGATGAGTCGGTGCTGTACCAACTGACAGCCTTCATCAGGAACTTGTTGGGTGCCTCAAAAAACAAAACCAATTCCGAGGTGAATAAAGATGGGATTCCGGAGTTCATCCGCAACATGAGCGTAAAGACGGGCATGACGGGTGAAGAGGATGTGAAAGAAGCAATGCATAAGCACTGGGAGGTGAAGTATGGATAAACTTTTTCTTGACGCAAATGTCATAGTGGATTTTCTCTGTGAGCATCGTGATGATTTCTATTTGGCCAATGACCCGTTGCCAAATTAGCCGCCAAACTGGTGGCCAATTAGAATTTGACGAAAAAGGTCAACGGCTTGTTGACCAAATAGGTCTCCAATTGGTGACCAATTGGAAATCTTGAATAAGGTCAGCAAGTTGCTGACCAATTGGAAATGCCTGATATTTTTGGCAGGATACTTTGGGAATACTTGTTGTAGGTCCCTTCATTTATACTGCTCCAAAGCCTTCAACAAACTCTCCTTATGGGCATTGACCAGCGACTGCGGTGAGAGGATGGTTATATCGGCTGCGTATGACAACAACAAACGCTTCAGCTCATAGTTGATTTTGACTTTGAGCTTCACATCCAAAGAACCGTCTTCGTTCCAATGGGGAATTTGCGATTCGTGAATGGGCTTTGTATATAGATAATGTGCGGTCTTGCCATGAACGACAAAATGCACTTCCTCCACGGGCGCATCCTTGTAGTTGGTCACGCCTATGATGTCGCTGAAATAATCCTGCCAATCCATATCAAATTTTATATAGGGCAGTTTGGTCGGTTTTATGCTGACAATCCTATCAAGTGCCAAATTCCAAACTTCGTCAGGATGCTCTTGCTCCATGCCAAAAATATACCATCGGTTGTTGTATTGCTTTAGGAATTGGGGATGAAAGACAAGCTCTTTTTCATCTTCTTCAAACGGCTTGTAATGGATTTTTTGCACAGCTTGGTACTGTATTGCATTGAACAGCGGAGTGATGTGCTCCGTACCACCAACATAGGCGTTATGGTCTAATTCGAAACAATGTTCCGCTTCGGTGTCGTATGCCATCATGCCAATTTTTTCTAAACTATCATTCAGACCCTCGAATTGTGGCAAACCTTCCACGGTTTTCAGCACATCCACCGCAGATTGAAGTTGCTTTAATTGAGCCTCGGATAGTGGAACTTTGTCTATGGAGAAATCAGGGTCAGTATAGCGGTAGTAACGTCGATTCCCATCTTTGACAGACTCGATAGGAGCTTCCCAACCATCTATGCTTTTCATGAAATCGATGTCGTAATAGATGGTGCGACGGCTGATGCTCATGTTGAGTTCTTTCTCACAGGCTTCGATAAGGTCTTGAATCTGGTATTGCTTTACAGGGTTGCGAAAACACTTGTCAAGGATGCGACAACGGATGAAGGAGAATTTTGTATTTGGCATAATAGGTTGATTTATAATGTATTTTGTAATAATTTGAGTTCGTTTTTCGGAGTAAAGATACTATAATTTCGCTTTGTGCAACAAAATTGCACAAAGAAAATCTTATTTTGCGGAAAAATTGAGTTGAAAAACTCTTTTGTCATTTGATAGGAAAAGTTTTGTAAATTTGCCAACACAATTGAACAATATGGAGAAGGTTAAATTATTAGTAGTGCGTTTTGGCAATGAGATAAAGAGAGAAGAAATCCCATTGTTCCGCGGTGCCATTGTAAATGCAATAGAGAATGTGGATTTACTTTTTCACAACCATGAAGAAGACGGACAGTTGCGCTATTCTTATCCTTTGATTCAATATAAGAGGATTAACCAGAAAGCAGCCATTGTATGCCTTGGTGAGGGAACGGATGCCATTGGGCAGTTCTTTTCTTCCTGCAACTTTGATGTGGCGTTGGGGGAGAGACAAGTTAAACTGGAAGTGGAAAGCGTCAATGCCTATCAGCATCTGATTCAGATTTGGGATAGTGAATTCACATATCATATTCGGCGTTGGCTGCCTCTCAACAAGGAAAACTACGCGGCCTATTGCAAGGAAGAGAGCCTTGCAGGTCGATATGCCATGCTGGAGCGACTGTTGGCAGCTAACATTCTGTCGTTTGCCAAAGGAATGGGCATACATTTCGAGGGGCAGGTGACCGCGCGAATCACGCAGATGGATGAGCCAAGGCTGCAATATTATAAAGGTGTCAAACTGATGAGCTTTGATGCCGAGTTCAAGACCAACGTCTCGTTGCCCGACTATATCGGCCTTGGGAAAAGCGTGAGTTTGGGGATGGGGACGATGGTGAGAAAATATGGAAAATGATCAAAAGGAAACAAAGAACAATAACATAATGGATACGAACAGAGAAAAAATCTATTTGGCGGCATTGCTGCACGATATTGGGAAATTCTACCAACGTGCTGATGCCGGGTCCGTAAAAAACAGCATGTTCCTAAAGGACTACTGTAAAGAAGAAAGCACATTTTGCCCTTTGCATGAAGGCTTTTATTCCCATAAACACGTGCTGTGGACTGCGCAGTTTATTGACGATTATAGTGCGGTCTTCAAAAACCTAACAGATTCCGAGATAGACAACAGGTCGAACAAGGATAATTTGCTGAATCTGGCTGCTTGTCATCATTTGGGCAAAGAACAATTGTCGGACTTGGGGAAAATTATTAAAGAAGCGGACTGTCTATCGTCGGGCATGGATAGGGATAACGCTTTTAACGATGTGCAAGACGAACAGGACTGGGACGCTTTCAAGAAAAAGCGAATGACTTCGATATTGCAGACCATAGGGCGTGATTCGGCATTGAAAGAAACATGGAAGCATCTCCCTGTCGTTTCTATGGCTCTTTCAAAAGACTACTTTCCTAAAGATAGTTTTTCGGATTCACCCGATTATTTGTCGTTGTGGGAGTCCTTCAAAGGCGAGTTCAAGTTTATTCAAGCGAATACTTATCGGGCGTTTGCAGAGACTTTGTTGAATTTGCTTCAAAAATACACTTCCTGTGTGCCATCAAGCACTATTGATTTTCCAGATGTATCCCTGTACGACCATTTGAAAACAACGGCGGCAATCTCTGTGTGCCTCTACGATTTCTATCAAGCCAAGGAAGCGAATGACAAACAGTTTTTGCTCATAGGTGCTGATTTTAGCGGCATTCAATCTTATATTTACCAGATTGTTTCCAAATATGCAGGGAAGAACCTGAAAGGCCGCTCGTTCTATTTGTCAATCCTGTCCGACACAATTGTCAGGTATCTCGTTAAGGAATTGAATCTGTTCCAAGCAAACATAGTGTACAATTCGGGCGGTAGCTTCTATTTGCTTGCACCCAATACCGAATTTGTAAGAACACAGCTGGAAAAAGCTATCCAAACGATTGAAGAACACTTGTTTGCTACACATGGGACATCGTTGTTTGTAGCGATAGACAGTGTTGAGTTGTCAAAAGATGCTCTGATGCATAAAAATGGGCAACATTTAGGAAAGATATGGGGCGATTTGTTTGTGAAAAGGGATAGAAAGCAGTCTGCAAAGTTCGCAACCCAAATAAGTACACGGTATTCGGACTTTTTTGAACCAATTTTGCAAGGTGGAGATGCCAAACGAGATTCGATTACAGGCGAGGAGTTTTTGCCCAACGAAATGGTAATTGCCGATGAAGGTCTTACCTTAAAACGTGCAACCTCAGACCAAATCAAGTTGGGCAAGAAGTTGAGAGAGGCCAATCTTGTTGTGATAAAAGAGGGGGAACCGCTTCCTTATTGGAAAGACAAGACTCATATAACCCCTGCCAATTTAGGCTTTACTTACTATTTCTTAAGTAGTGAGAACGACCTGATTGCCATGAAAGATGAATTGAGAGCATCGGCAGACAAGGTTACGGTTGTTACGCTGAATGGTGTCAATGGCGATTGTAATTTCATGCAAACCATGAACGGCGTGAACAATATCTATGCGCTCTCATTCTACGGCGGCAATGAGATTGACCGAAAAAATGTGCCGACTTTTGAGGAGATGTGCGAAAACAACAACTTTTCGCGTATGGGTGTGTTGAGAATGGATGTGGACAATTTGGGCAGCATTTTCCAAAAGGGTATAGCTCCCGAGCGGGCGACACTTTCACGTTATGCAGCATTGAGCCGTTCATTCGACTTTTTCTTCTCTGGCTATCTAAATACCATTTGGAGAGAAACAGACCCAAACAGGTCATTTATCATTTACAGTGGCGGCGATGATGTGTTTGTTGTCGGAAGTTGGGATGTGATGATTGAATTGGCGAAGAGGATAAGAAACGATTTTAGGGAGTTTACATGTGGGAATCCCACATTCACTTTGTCAGGTGGGGTTGCCATTGTGCCAGCAAAGTATCCTATAATGAAAGGTGCTGACGAAAGTGAAACCGAGGAAAAGCAAGCCAAAAACCATACTTGCAAAAGCCATACAAAGAACGCGCTTTCATTTATGGACACGCCTTTGGATTGGGATAATGAGTTTCCCATCGTGGAAAACTTGAAAGATAGTTTGTGCGGTTGGCTAAAAAAGGAACAACTGCCCAAATCGTTCATTTCAAAATTGATGATGCATTATGAAAATGCAGATGTGAAAGACCACAGAATAGGTAAAGCCAAAACCTATTGGATGCTGACATACGATTTGAGCCGCCTGAAAAGCAGATCGAATGAAGAATCCGTCAACTTAATGATTGACAATTGCATCAAAGAGGTGTGTGACAAAAATAAAGGAACATTGAACGGAGAGCCGATACAAACCGATTACCATCCGTTGGAGTTATGGGCTTTTGCCGCTCGATGGGCTGAATTAGAATATAGAACAGAAAAACAATTGAATTAAAAAATTGACGATTATGCCAGGTTACAATGACAATTATCGGAGTCCTCGTCCGGGAAGCCAACCTCAAGGAGGTGGTTTCCGAAACAGAGATTACAACAATGAACCTAAACAAAATGCAGCCTCGATGTTTGCACAATTGACTTTTGATTCCTCGTGGATAACCAAAGAAGCGACGCCCTCATTAGTTGAATATGCAGAGGAGGCTGGCAAATTCATGGCAAAGAATGGGCTCACAAACTCCAAAATCCGTAGTATCTATGGTGAAATCAAACGGATTCAGATGGGTGAGTTTGAAAAAGAAAAATCTTCGTTTTTCTTGTTGAAGCCCAAAGTTGCCTATGCTCTTGGTCGAGATGAAAAGAATGAAGGATTGAAATTGTTTAAACTAATCTTTGACAAAGCATCGGAAAATGTCAACAGTCAAAAATCCTATCAAAACTTCAGCAATTTCATTGAGGCTATCTTGGCCTATCACAAAGCATACGGCGGAAAAGATTGATTATTAACGATTAAAACAGTAAAACCATGTCTATAAAATTAGTAAAGAAAGTCCTTTATACAGGCACCATCACTTTGAAAACCGGTTTGCACATCGGAGGCACCAATGCTGCTTTGAATATCGGAGGCCCCGACAAGTTCGTGGTCAGAAACCCCATCAACAACATTCCGTACATTCCAGGAAGCTCTCTTAAGGGGAAAATGCGTGCCTTGGTGGAGATTGCCAATGGTTGCGTGACTTTTGACCATAGAGGGAACGCGAAACCCAGTGAAAATCCCGATTCGATTTCGGGTAAACTGTTTGGCGTAGCCACAGGTAACGACAATAACCGCCCTTCGCGCTTGATTGTCCGCGATGCCGAATTGGATATCAACGCTTGTGATTTCAGCAACACGGATTTGCCTTACACAGAAAGCAAAACAGAAGTCGCCATCGACCGCGTTACTGCTAAAGCCAATCCGAGAACATTCGAAAGAGTTCCCGCTGGGGCCAAGTTCAAGTTGAACATGGTGCTGAATGTATTCGAGGGAGAAGACGAAGCAGCATTGAAGAAGACCTTGAACCAAGCCATCAAACTGCTTGAAGACGACTATTTGGGCGGACATGGCTCACGCGGCTATGGTCAAGTGAAAATTGATTTGGTGAACCCTGACGGAGAAGACAAAACCTATTGACTATGGCAATTGTTGTTAAGTTAAAGCATCTTTCTCCTTTTCACATGGGTACAGGCAAGGAAAACTATGACTTTTCCTCGTCTATGCTGCAAAGCGACACGCTTTCTGCGGCATTGGCGGCCATGCGCGTACAAAAAGGGAAAAAGGACGATGTGAAAGGCTTCTTGAATTCTTTCACCGTTAGTTCGGCTTTCCCTTACTATGGCAACATTCTTTTCTTGCCAAAACCTAATGGGAAAATCCCGGTGAATGTTACAGACATGGAGGAATATCCGTCGAGGAAAAAACTGAAAAAGGTGAAATTTGTGGAATTTGACCTTTGGAAGCAACTGCTGGGCGGGGAAACGGTGAATGTAGCCTCTTCGCAATTGAAAGACTCTTTTCTGCTTTCACCAAAGGCGGTTTCGGAATTTGTCAACCCTTATAAATCCCAAGTCAACCAACGGGTTTCAGTGCCTCGCAATGATGGAGCCGATGCTGAACCTTTTTTCTTCGATTGGACATATTATCAGAAAAACGCTGGGCTATATTGCCTATTGGATGCACCTGACAACATGATTGAGGAATTGTTGGATTTGTTTCAATTGTTGGGAGAAACCGGTTTGGGAACGGACAAGAATGTTGGCGGTGGAAAATTTGAAGTTGACAGGAACACTGAACGGGTAGACTTTGATTTTGTTGAAACGGCCAATGCTTCCATGTTGTTGTCGTTGTATATTCCAACAGAACAGGAAGTGGGTATGTTGAATCTGCCTGAATCAAGATACGAGCTTGTTCTCAGGGGAGGATATATGGCGGGAAGCGATGAGGAAGATTTCAAACATTTGCGAAAAAAGTCCGTTTACGCTTTTTCCGTTGGCTCCATATTCCCGACAACAGCAAAACTATCTGGAAAGATAGTGGATTTGAAACCTTCGTGGAACGATGAGCGTATGCACCCTGTCTATCGAAGTGGAAAACCTTTTTTCGTACCAATAAAAGTGAAAGAACTATGAGTAGGATAAAGATAGAGACCCTAACGGCCGTACACATCGGTTCAGGAGAGACGCTTCAATATGGCACCGACTTTGTGACTGGAAAACAGGATGAAGAGTATGTGATTTCCATAGTGGATCCGCGCAAGGTCTTGGAGTTGATTGGTGAAGACAATGTTTATCAATGGGTGGCTGCCATTGAGCGCAAGGAAGCCACTTCTAAAGTCGTAAAACAATTTGCTCCCAATGCCAAAATAGACGACTATTCTAAACGCATCATAATGGAATGGTCGGCTGCAAAGCCTTCGGATACACTGAAAGAGCAAATCCACGATGGGCGCGGAGTGCCTTACATTCCTGGAAGTTCCATCAAAGGAGCCATTCGGACTGCGGTCTTGGGTTCATTGGCTAAAGAATTGCCCGATTTGGAAAACAAGTTGAAAAACAGGTTTGGCAGGGTTACTGCTGAACTAGTTGAATCAGAATTGTTTGGTGGCAATCCCAATAAGGATGTGTTTCGTTTTCTGCAAGTGGGAGATGCCTACTTTGGGAAAAACTATGAAGTGGCCATTAGGATGGTCAACATTAACGAAAGGGAACGCCAAGGTTTTTGGGATGAAAGCAAGTCGCAATTGATTGAAGCCATTGGCCCCGAAGACTCGGCAGAGTTTCAAATGAAGATTAACCTGACGGGATATAACCTTTCGAAAAGTGAGGGGCTGGTTCCCAAAATTCCCGCTTGTATGCAGTCTGCATCGGCTCTTATCGAGACCATCAATGCGCACACCTTGCACCTTCTTGCAACCGAAAAAGAGTATTGGCAAGAACGCGAGGCCAACGACGCTACCGACCATGTGACCAACTATTTGGAAAGGATTGGAGAGATGCTTGATACTGCCCGAAAATGTGAAAAAGGGAAAGAATGTGTGTTGCGTATCGGTCATGGTTCGGGGTGGCGTTTCATCACAGGTGCTTGGACTGAAGATTTGGACAATTTCGCATCATTGATTGTTCCGGCATCGAGACCTGCCAATTACAAATATACGGAATATGATTTCCCAAAAACAAGGCGCGTTGACGACCAATGCGAGTTGTTGGGATTTGTGAAACTAACCTTATTGGAATAACGAATAGCCATGAAAACCATAGTCAGCATTATTTCAGAACAAACCATCCCCAATTATCTCTTCATCAAGGAGATGTTCCAGCCTGGGGACAAACTGATGTTCATCTCGTCGAAAAAGATGAGCGACCGAATACAGTGGATTAAAAATACCTTGCAATGGAATCAGAGCGAATCCATCGATGTCGTACTTCAAAAGAATGGCGATGAAGAGGATTGGGCGGCGATGACAGCGCAGATAAAAAATGCTTTACAGGACGGACAAGAGTATTGCGTCAACCTGACGGGAGGCACTAAATTCATGGCTCTTGCGGTGCAAAGCGTGTTTGAGAAATACGATGCGAAATGCTATTACATCCCATATCCTCAGAACACCATCCTTTCAATGCAGGAGTTGGGTGCCGGCCAAATCACTTATAGGGTTTCTGTAGAAGAATACACCAAACTATACAACCAACCCTTGAGGAAATCGCATGAGCCTTTAATGCCTGAACAATACACCGATGCTTTGTTTGGGCAATTTGTCAATCACTTTTCACGCCTCGATTTTGAAGTTGTCGACAAACTCAGGGCTTACAGGGATACCCGTTCCATTGTGGTAGCCGAGGTTGAGACGAAGGAAGACACTGAAAAACAGCCGAGAATTGAGGGGTTAGGTGCGTTTCTCGACCATATTTCCTTCACCCATAGCGGAACACTCTCCAAGCAGCAGACGCAATACCTCACGGGCGGATGGTTCGAGGAATACATCTATCACAAAATCAAAAACATGCTTCAGCCTAACGACATCATCCTTGGCGCAAAAACAACGTCCACAAACAACGATTTGGACGTGGTGTTCGTTCTCGGCAACAAACTGTTTGTCGTTGAATGTAAAACTGGCGTGGAAAGGAGAGGGATGCTCAATGAAATCGTTTACAAAGCCTCGGCATTGAAAGAAAACCTCTTTGGCCTTTCGGCAAAATCTTTCATTTTCTCGTTAGGTGCCGACAACGAAGAATGGAGCAAGGCGGCTGAAAACATGGGGATAAAGTATTATGGCAGAGGCTCTTTTGCCGATTCTGCGCGTTTTGGCCGTATTATTGAGGCCATTAAAAACCAAGCCTTCAATTAGTCATGTTCATCAACCTATCCAACCATCCCTCCTCCAAATGGAGTGAAGCGCAGACCGTGGCCGCCAAGCAGTACGGCGATATTATTGATTTGCCTTTCCCGCAGGTTGACCCCAACGGTGACGAAGCCTACATTGCCAATCTTGCTGATGAGTATTGCCGGAAAACACTTGACATGGGAGACGGCACACCTCTCACTATCCATCTCATGGGTGAGATGACCCTTGCCTTTGCTCTCGTTGCTCGATTGAAGGCAAAAGGCGTGGTCTGTTTGGCCTCCACCACGGAGCGCATCGTGCTTGAGGAAGCGCAAGGGGTGAAAACAAATGTATTCCGATTTGCAAGGTTCCGCCGTTATTGACTATGCGGGACAGCCGTTCTTTGACATAATGCTTTAATAAGTTGTCTCTCCGAGACCATCTTCCAGTAAAACAAGGATTAAGACACTTTTGCGGTTGATTGATTGTTTAATTCGCTGCAAACTCCGAGACCATCTTCCACTAAAACAAGGATTAAGACAAAAAAACAAAGTATGAAATAACTATTAACCCTTCTCCGAGACCATCTTCCACTAAAACAAGGATTAAGACGTCAGGCTGATTTGCCCGTACATTGATGTTTTCATTGTCTCCGAGACCATCTTCCACTAAAACAAGGATTAAGACAAAAACAAAGTATGAAACTATTAACCCTTCTCCGAGACCATCTTCCAGTAGAACAAGGATTAAGACTCTTCTTTCGTTTCCATAGTCATTCAAATTGTTCGTGCTCCGAGACCATCTTCCAGTAAAACAAGGATTAAGACTCTTCTTCGCGGTTGTTGGTGCGCAACTCTTCTCGGTTCTCCGAGACCATCTTCCAGTAGAACAAGGATTAAGACTTAGGAGAGAATGTAATAAGATATTCCAAACCGTATGCTCCGAAACCATCTTCCAGTAGAACAAGGATTAAGACTCTCCGTATTCGGAGCGCATTTGCCTGTCATGCTCCACGTCTCCGAAACCATCTTCCAGTAGAACAAGGATTAAGACGCCGTGAAGCCTGCTATTATGTTGCGCTCTTGCATCACCTCCGAGACCATCTTCCACTACAACAAGGATTAAGACTCTCTATCCGCATCCGCTCAATCTGTACTGTTTTCTCCTAGACCATCTTCCACTAAAACAAGGATTAAGACGTGTCATCATCCATAATCTTCTGTAACTCAAGACTTTCTCTGAGACCATCTTCCACTACAACAAGGATTAAGACTCGCTTGGTATAGTCCTAACACATTATTGTTTAGTGCTGCGAAACCATTTTCCACTAAAACAAGGATTAAGATACTCGACAAGCTTTATGTGTTGGTGCAGCAAGACCTACTCCGAGATCATCTTCTAGTAAAACAAGGATTAAACGGTGAGCCAGGAAAATATAGCTATAGCGCCATCTGGGGCAACGGGATGGAAGCCCCCAAAGGCGAATCAGACAAGGACGAAATCAGTTTTTCTATTGATATTGAACGAGGCTCAAAGACATTCCATATCAGAGCAATGAGTTGGTGAAAACGCATCACTTTTCATGTCCAGCCAACTCTTTGCATTTTTGAGGCGGAAAGCCTCCCGAAGCAATCTGAATTGTTCGTACAAAATCAACAAACTTATTCGTATTTTTGCAGGCGCAAACGATGTTTAGAATGTCGTATCGGAAATGTAATGTTACACAAAATCAATCAAATACCATGAAGACGGAAATGTAATGTTACACAAAATCAATCAAATACCATGAAGAAATCCATTATTACCCTGATTCTTGCCCTCGGTTTTAGCACCTTGTTCGGCCAACCCGAGGGACTTCAACATGTCATCGTCATGATGGCCGACCGCTACGACGATGCCCAACTTTCACAAAAAACCGCGCTGATGACCAAAGAGCAACGCCGCGATTTCGTCATCGCCGAAAGAAAAGCGTTTTGTCAATCCTCGCAAGCCCAAGTGCTTGATTTTCTTGAAGGTTACAAAAGTGACAACATGGTCAGCGAACTGAAAACCTTCTGGTCGTTCAACGGCTTCAGTTGCTCGGCCAATGCCGAAGTCATTGCACAACTTGCCCAACGTAAGGATGTTGCCATGATTATCCCTGACGAAATGCGCCCGATG
>CACXQO010000012.1 GCA_902769815.1 uncultured Bacteroidia bacterium
GCGCAATAGTCGCTGGCCTGCACCCAAGTCACGCCCACCACGGGATAATCGTTGTAGGAGGGATGGCGGAAGTAGATTTCCACCATAGGCTCGTTGTATGACAAGCGGTCGCGCCAAACCAAGGTATCGGGGGCGGCATTACGCACGACTTGCGGATAGTTCTGGCCGAAAACGCGATTCAGCCAATAGATGTATTCGCGGTAGTCCACATTGCTGACCTCGGTGCGGTCCATCAGGAAAGATGGCACCGTGACCTTGCGGGGCGAGTTGTCCCACGAGTAGGTCAAGTTGTCGGTAGTGGCACCCATGACGAAGGTTCCGCCTTCGATGGCGATGAGGCCGGGGCCGATTTCTTGGTCATTGATTTCGGTGACTTCAAAGCCTCCGTTGTTGGCATCGTTGTAAGCCCAACCCGTTGTGCGTGAGGACTTTTTGGAGCAGGAAGCGGTGAGAAGTCCTGCCAAAACGATGATGGCTAATGTCTTGAATCCTTGTTTTCTATACATTGTCGTTAAATTTGTATCAATAACTCAGTTATTTCGCTTTTATTGTATCCGTGTGAGGATTTTTTCAAAAAAATCAGGCAAATTTACGGTCTTTTTTTGAATTATCCGTCATTTTCTCTTCATTTTCGGAAAAAAATCTTTTTTAGGGCGAAAAAATAGCGCGTTGCAATAAAAAAGCCGTATTTTCGTTTTTCAAAACACAGGTATTGCCCTTTTGGGGGCTTCCTTGTCCAATGAATTGATTGTTAAACGAATAAGTTACAGATATGCGCAATAGGATGTTTTCGGTTTCGGCATTTGCCGCGCTGTTTTTCATGTTTTGGCCTTTTTGCCTTCGCGGGCAAATCAATAGCCAATATCCGATGGAGTTGAAATGGCTGGGCGTGGAAAAGGAGGTTTTTTCTGGCGACACCTTGTCTTATATTAATCTGGAGTCGGGGGCGTATGAGGGCGTGATGCCAGTGTATTGCAAGGTGTTCCCGATTTTCGACGACGCGGTGAAGGTCAAGGTGGAACTGCAAAAGGTGAGGGCAACAACGCTTCCAGAAGAGGAAATGCAAATAGCCCAATCGTATTCATTCCATACTGATTTTGAGGTTGAAGCGGTTCCGCTTCGCTCGCGCGATGAGGCCTTGCTTTCGGTGCGCATCGTGCCTTTCCGCCAAAAAGGGGAGGGGTATGAAAAACTGGTTTCGGCAACGCTTTCCGTGACTTTGACCCCTGATTTTGAGGCGCAAAAGTCCAGCCCAAGATATGCAAACCGCTCGGCAATGGCCAGCGGCGATTGGTACAAAATCGGGCTGCCTGAGACGGGTGTCTACAAGTTGACCTACTCCGATTTGACGGAGTTGGGCATTAATCTCGCCAACATCGACCCGCGCCAAATCCGCATCTATCACAACGGCGGCGGCGTGTTGCCCGAATTGAACTTGAAGCCTCGCCCCGACGATTTGATAGAGGTTCCCATCTTTGTTTCTGGGGAGGCCGACGGCAGGTTCGATAATGGCGACTACATCCTCTTCTATGGGCGCGGCCCCGTGTGCTGGAAGCGCGACGCGGACAAGGTGGCCTATGTGCATGAGCAGAATCCATACGATGATTACGCCTACGCCTTTGTCGTCACAGGATTGGGCAATGGCAAGCGCATCAGCGAGGCGGAAGTGCCTGCTGGTGCAACGGAAGTTGTTGTCAACCAGTTTCTTGACTATAAAGTTTATGAAAAGGACGAGTTCAACTTGTACCGCGTGGGACGCACCTATTACGGCGACAAGATGAACGGAACGGAAACCAAGACTTTCGATTTCGATTTCCCCAATGTGATTTCGACGAAAAACTGTTGGGTAAAGACTGCTTTGGCCGGACGCAATTTCGCCCCCGCAGCTTTCGAGGTGACGGTCGACAATGTGAAGTTGGCCACCTACACCATCCAAACCACCACTTCCTCCACCGAAAAGCCCTATGGCTATGACGTGGGCGGCTGGGTGAATGCCGTGCCCACGGGCGAAACGGTGCGTGTTTCTTTGAGGCACAATGCGATGGGTTCCACTTCCACTTCGGAGGGCTATGTGGACTACATCATCGTCAATGCGTGGCGCAATCTGAAAATGACGGGCGGCCAAATGGGTTTCCGCAATCCTGATGCCTCCATTAATAATAAGGTGTACGAATTCCAACTGTCGGGCGCGACACAGCAGGTGCAGGTGTGGAACGTCACCGACCCGACCGCCCCAACCAAGATGAAAAGCCAATTGAACGGCTCGGTGCTGAGTTTCAAGGCCAACGGAACTGACGACAACGCTTTTGTGGCTTTCAACGGCAATGCCTTTTGCACGGCCAAGGCTTTTGGGAAGATTGAAAACCAGAACCTTCACGGCATACGCGATGTGGATTTCGTCATTTTGACCTACGGTGATTTCGTTTCGCAGGCCGAGCGGCTGAAGGCCATCCACAATCGCATCGACCCCGACCTGAACGTGTTCATCACCACGCCCGAAATGGTTTACAACGAGTTTTCGTGCGGTGCCAAGGACATCACGGCCATCCGCGACTTCTGCCGGATGCTCTATCTCGACAGCAGCGCGGGCCGCAAAATCAAGTATTTGCTCCTCTTGGGCGATTGTTCCTACGATTACAAGAACCGCAACGGCGTGGTCGATTTCGTTCCGGCCTACGAAACGGTGAAGTCGTTGGAAATGTCGACTACTTTTGTCACCGACGACTATTTCGGCTTCATGGACGAAACCGAGGGCAGCATCGGCTCTTCGTTGGCCGACATTGGCATTGGGCGTTTCCCCGTGCAGACCTTGGAGCAGGCTTCGCAGATGGTAGACAAGATTGAGCGTTACATCGTGAAAGACCAAAACACCATGCAGCCGTGGCGCAATACGATTACCTTCTTCACCGACGACGAGGGAGGCTTCGTGAACAATGCCGACACCTTGGAAAACTGCATCAGGCGTTTTGGTGGCGATGGAGTTGTGATTGACAAGATTTATCTCGATGCCTATCCGCAAATCAGTGCGCCGGGTGGCGAGGTGGCTCCCGAGGTGAACGCCGCCATCAACAGCCGCATGGAGAAAGGCACGTTGGTGCTCAACTACATCGGGCACGGCGGCGAGGTGCAGTTGGCAGGGGAGAAAATCATGCAAAGGAAGGATGTCGATTCGTGGCGTAATGCCCCAAGGTATCCGCTGATGATCACCGGCACCTGCGAGTTTAGCCGCTACGACGACCACCTGCGCACCAGTTTGGGCGAATACGCCTTCCTCAACCAATACGGCGGCATGATTGCCATGTTCACCACTTCGAGGGTGACACAAGGCCTTAACAACCTCGCCTTCTGCAAGGGCATCTACAACAACCTTTTCCGCATTGTGGGCGAGGAGCATTACCGCTTGGGCGACGTGTACCGCATGGCGAAAACCTCGGGCAAGGAATACGAGAAACGCTATGTGTTTTTCGGCGACCCGGCCTTGCGTTTGGCCTATCCGAAGTGGACGGTGGAAACGGTGAGCATCAACGGGAAATATCCGGGCTACGACTTGGATTCCATTCAGATTGACGACCACACTTGGAAGACTTTCCCCGTTTATCACGACACCATCAGCGCATTGCAGCCGGTGGAGATTGAAGGCGTGGTGAAAGACCTGAGCGGCAATGTCGCGACGGGCTTCAACGGCGTAGTGAGCGTGATTGTTTACGACAAGGCAGCCGAACTTTCCACTTTGGGTACGCACGACGCCAACGGCCATGTGTATCGTTTCAAGGTGCGCAACAGCATGATTTTCAATGGAAAAACTGATGTTACGAATGGCAGGTTCAAGATGAGTTTCATCGTGCCACGCGACATTTCCTATCGCTTTGGCCAAGGCCTGATCAATTATTACGCAACGGATTATAATGAGGAGGCCAATGGCAATTGCGACTCTTTCATCATCGGAGGCTTCTACGACGAGGCTTTCGAAGACCACGAACCGCCCGAAGTGCGCCTGTTCATCGACGACACACTCTTCGTGAGCGGCGGCTTGACGGGCGAAAACCCCACTTTGCTGGCCTTTGTGGAGGACGAAAGCGGCATCAACACGACGGGTGCGGGCATCGGCCACGACATCATGGCTACGCTGACGGGCAACGCCAGAAACTCCTATTGCCTCAACGACTATTTCGTGTCGGAAATCGACCAGCCGGGCAAGGGCGTCATCACCTACAAGTTGCAGGACCTTCCCGACGGCGACTACACCCTCACCCTCAAGGTGTGGGACATCTATAACAACTCCGGCACCGCCTCCATCGACTTCACCGTGGCCAACAGCAGCGGGATGCAAATCGAGAATGTTTGCAACGCGCCCAATCCTATGGCGGACGAAACCTGCTTCTTGTTCGACCACAACCAAGTGGGCAACAACATGAAAGTGGATATTCGCATCTTCGACATCATGGGCCGTTGGGTGAACACTCTTTCGGAGCAAGTTTCAGGCACCTCGACGCGCATCGCACCCATCCGTTGGGACGGGCGCGCCGCCAACGGACAGGCTTTGCGCAATGGCGTTTACGTCTACCACATCACCGCCACCAACGACCAAGGCGAAACGGCCACCTCGGTAGCGAAACTAATAATCAGCAAATGAATGGAACTATGAGAAAAAACAACATACTGAAGACGGCCCTTGGGTTTCTGGCCTTGCTGCTGGCGCATCAAGGTATGGCGCAGCAAAACACCTACCAGTCGGTGTTGGGGCAGCACACTTGGTATCGCCTTTCCATCGCACGCGAGGGTGTCTATAAGTTGGATTACGCCACCTTTCAGGCTATGGGTGTCGACATGGACGCGCTGAAACCCAATCAGATTCGGCTTTTCGGGAATCCCTCGGGAGTCTTGCCGGAGAAGAACTCAGAAGCGCATTACGACGACCTGACGGAAATGGCCCTTTATGTGGAGGGTGCCGATGACGGCGTTTTCGATGCCGAGGATGCGGTGCTTTTCTACGGTCAGGAGCCGACGCGCTGGACCATGCTCAACGCGAACAACAACACCTACAAGCGTGAGCCGAATCCCTATTCCGACACCACCTATTATTATCTCTGCGTCGATAGCGGCGTGGAGGGCCAAAGGGTGGGAGAGAAGGCCTCGCTGCCCGTCGACGAAGCCACGGCGGTCATTGCCGACTTCCCCGATTTCTTTTGGCACGAAGTGGATTTGATTTCGCCCTATTCTTCGGGCTTGAACTGGTTGGATGCGGGTATCACCTTGGCCGATTCTGCCCTTTCCATCCCGTTCCACTTCCCGAATCTGGTGGCCAACAAGCCTGCCAAGGTGAAAGGGCAGGTGCTGAGCCATATCACCAAGAACGGCTCGATGAAATATACCGTCAGGGTTGGCGACAATATTTTGGTGAACAATGTGACCTTGCCCACCCAAGGGCGTTACGAATACGGGAAATTGGTTGATTTCGACAAACAATGCTACCTGAGCACCGATTCGGCCCGCATTGATATTAGCATCGATGCCAACCCGCAGTCGACTTTCCACCTTGATTATGTGGAGGTTTACGCATGGCGGCAGTTGAAGCGGGTGGGCGACATCTTCCCCTTCCGCCTGATGCCGTCGCAGTTTGGCAGCGGCGTGAGTGCCGTTTGGGTGCAAAACACCAACGCCGACTACTGGCTTTGGGAGGTCACCTCGCCGCTGTGCCCCGTGAGGCAAACGGGCGTGCTGAGTTCGAACAATCTGGTGTTTGCCACCGACGAGGTTGCCGAGAAGCGGTATGTGCTGTTCAAGCCTTCTGCCGCGCTCAAGGTGGACTCGTGGAAGCCGATTCCCAACCAAAACCTTCATGCCATCGCCAATGCTGAGATGCTGATTGTCAGTTCGCCGCTCTTTTTGGAGCAGGCGCAGGCCTTGGCCGACTATCACGCCCGAAAAGACGCAATGCAGTGCGTGGTGGTGAACGTGGAGGAAATCTACAACGAGTTTGCAACCGGCACCCCCGACCCTTCGGGCATCCGCAATTTCGTCCGCATGGTGTATCAACGCAGCGAAGGCAACCTCAAGTATCTGACCCTTTTCGGCAGGGCTTCTTTCGACTTTAGGGACCTTTTGGGCTACGGGAAGAACTTCGTGCCCACCTATCAAACGGCCTCTAACCCCTCGGTAACTGACTTCTGCACCGACGATTTCTTTGGCCTGATGGACGACAACGAAGGCATCAAAAGCCGTGGCTATCTCGATTTGGGCATTGGCCGCCTGCCGGTTTCTACCGTGGGCGAGGCCCAAAACGTTGTGGAGAAGATTATCCGTTACGACGACCTCTCCGCCATGCACGGCGACTGGAAGGCCGACTTCCTTCTCGTTTCCGACGACGAGCAGGGCGACTATGTCGCACACAATGAGGAGTATGAACAGATGATGGAATCGTCGCACGTGTCGCTGACCTCGAAAAAAATCTATTCCGGGGTCTATGAACACGTCAATACCAATTCAGGCGTGGAAATCCCGGGGGCCAACGAGGACTTGATGCGCACCTTCCACAAAGGTATGTTGGGCATGGTTTACACCGGACACGGCGGCGTCAGGGGCTTGACGGGCGAGAATGTTTTCACCAATGCCGACATCGCTGCCTTGGACAATAGCGACAGGCTGCCTTTCGTTTTCACGGCCACTTGCGAATTCTCGAAATACGACGACCCGCTGACGGTTTCGGCGGGCGAACACCTGTTCCTCAACCCCAACGGCGGCTCGGCGAATATGCTCACCACGTGCAGGTCGACTATCGGGAACCACAATGTCAGACTGGGCAAGGCCTTGATGAGCGTGCTATATCGCCGTGATCGCGAGGGCAAGCCCATGCGCTTCGGCGACATCGTGAGGATGGCCAAGGCCGACTCGAGCAACTATTCTTTCGATGAGAACCTGAACATCCGCTTTCTCTTCTTCGGCGACCCAGCCGTGCGCTTCGCCTTGCCTTATGAGCAGGTCGTGGCGCAGCGAATCAACGGGAAGGAAGTGGAAAACGAGGAAATCGCGCTCCACGCGATGAGCATGGTCACCCTTGAGGGCGAAATCCGTGGCATCGATGGCCGCCTCGATAGCGGGTTCAACGGCGAGGTGTGGGTGAGGCTCTTCGACAAGAAAACGAAAATGGTGGTGCCATGCACCGGCACGAGCAAGACGGTGTATTATCACAAGGATATGCTTTTCCGTGGGCAGGCCACCGTGAGGGATGGCAAATTCACCGTGTCGTTCCAAGTGCCAAAAGACATCATGACGGATAACGGCAAGGCGCGTTTCAGTTTCTATGCCTACGACGCCAACCGTGTCGTTGACGCGGTGGGCAAGTTCGACGGCTTCACCTTGGGCGGCACCGACCCCGCTGTTGTGGCCGACGACGAAGGCCCCACCATCAAGTTCTATTGGAACACGCCAGAGTTTGAAAACGGCCAAACCGTAGAGCATCAGGGCGTGCTTTGCGCCGACCTTTACGACGCGCAAGGCATCTACCATTACGACTACAGCCTTGGGCGCGACATCATGCTCAATAGCAACCTCGCGGCCTACAACAGTCTGGTGCTGAACGACCGCTACGAGCCGATACCCAACGACTTCAGGCGCGGCAAAATCAGCATCCCACTCAGCAACCTCGAGCCCGGCACCTACGAGTTCAGCCTGCGAGCGTGGGACACGCAAGACAACGTCTCCGAAGCCTCGCTGTGGTTCGTCGTGGCCGACGACCTCTTCCTCTCGCAGGTGCGCAACTTCCCCAATCCCTTCTCCGACGAAACCCACATCACCCTCACCCATATTGGCGACGACGGCAATTTTGATGTCGACATCGAGATTTTCGATGTGCTGGGAAGGCCCGTGCAGCACCTCCAAAAACGGGTGACCTCCTCGAATGGCATCATCGAGCCTATCCTGTGGAACGGTTGCGGCTTTTCGGGAAGCCCCTTGCGCTCAGGCATTTACCTCTATCGCCTGACCTTGACTGACGAACAAGGCTACTTCCGCACCGTCAGCCAGCGCATGGTCATCCAACGCTGACAAAAAATTTTTTTCCAAACTATGCAATATGCCCTTTGAATCATCGTTATCTTTACAATTTTAAATACGAAAAAGGATATGAAAGTCAAAAAAATGTTACTTGCCGCATTGATTCTGTTTGCGGTCAATTCATTCGGACAAGGCTACATGGGCCAAGACTACAGCATCTCGCCCAATGTGATTACCACGGCAGTGCCGTTTGTTTCCATCGCTCCCGATGCCCGTGGCGGCTCCATGGGCGACTGCGGCGTGGCTTCGGCGCCCGACGTGTATTCCATGCACTACAACCCGGCCAAGTATGTTTATCTTCAGGACAAATTTGCCGCCGGCTTGGGCTATAGCCCTTGGCTGCGCAAACTGACACCCGACATGAACCTTGCCTATCTCGCCCTCGCCTACAAGATTAACGACCGCTCGTCGGTGGCCGGTACGCTGCGCTATTTCAGTTGCGGCGAGATCGACTTCAGGGATGCCAACAACCAAGAGTTGCGCAAAGGCAGACCCAACGAGTGGGCCATCGACGCCACCTATTCGCGTATGCTCGGCGATTACCTCTCCGGTGCCGTGGCAGGTCGCTTCATCTATTCCGACCTCACCCAAGGCGTGACCGACTATTCCCGTCCGGGCTGGTCGGTGGCGGCTGACGTCGGCGTCTACTACAAGCGTCAGGTGGAATGGTTCAGCAGCATGGATGCCGACTTCTCATGGGGCGTGGCCATCAACAACATCGGCAGCAAGGTCAGTTACAACCAATCGTCAGACCGTCGCGACTTCATCCCGACCACGCTGCGTGCGGGTGCCGGACTGAAACTCGAACTCGACGAGTACAACTCATTGGCTTTCAATGTTGACTTCACCAAACTGCTGGTGCCCTCTCCTCCGGTCATTGCGGTCGACTCGATGGGCAATCCCCTGCACAACGACGACGGCACCTATAAGATTGCCTATGGTTACGACAACAACGTCTCCGTCGTTCAAGGCATGATCCAGTCGTTCTACGATGCTCCAGGATACGGTTGGAGCGAAAACCAGCAAAACTATGTCCACTATGGCACATTCCGCGAGGAACTCAGCGAGATTAATTTTGGCGTGGGTATCGAGTATTGGTACAACAACGTGTTTGCCGTGCGTGCCGGCTATTTCAACGAGTCGGCTTTGAAGGGCAACCGCAAGTATGTCACCGTTGGCGCAGCCTTGAAATACAACGTGTTTGGCCTCGATGTGTCGTACCTGATTCCCGTCAACGCCGTTGAGGGCAGCAATCCCTTGGAGAAGACCCTGCGCTTCAACCTGACCTACAGCATGGGCGGGAAGAAAGGCTAAGAAAAAAGAAAAAATTTGTATTCATTTGATGTTCATTATTATTTTGATGGAGGAGCGGCTTTCGGGCCGCTTTTCTTGTTTTTGTGCCTTGGTGGTTTCCGTTATCCTAAATGTACATTTATTTTATCCCGATAGGGTAATGTATTGGTTTTATTAGTATTTTTGCAACTTGAAACACAATGGTAGAAGAAAGCAAAATAATCTTCAAATAATTATCAATCAATCAATTAACAATTCAAATTCAAAAAATCATGTTAAAAAAATCTTTACTCATCATGCTGCTGATGGCGATTTTTGCGCCTTGGGCGGCTGCGCAAAAAGAATTACCGTATGAATACGGGTTCGAGAACAACAATTATCAAACGGAAGGCTGGAAAGGACAATCCTTTAGTGGCTCTATTTCAACCAATGCCGCGCATACTGGTACATACGGACTAAGCGTATCTTATGGTGACAACAGAAGGTTTTATTCTCCATTATTGAGCAATTCTTCAGGTTTGACTTTATCTTTTTATTTTAAAGAAGGTATCCAAAACAATTATGGATGTGTCAGTTTCCAAGTGGGTTATACTACTGTAGATGAAGTTGATTCCTACTATTACACATGGGAGACAGTAGTTACCTCGACTTATAATTGGCAAGAATACTCCGTCACTTGGGATGTGGAAAACATCAAGCATATAGGAATTAAAACAAGTGGAAATAATGGCAATAATTTATTTCTTGATGACTTTGTGATTAGTGCCCCAACCTCTTGCCCCGCACCAACAGACGTTATTGCATCAGGCGTTTCCCAAACATCTGCTACAATTACTTGGGATGTGGATGGCGAAACCACCAACTTCCAATATGTGCTTTCAACAACCGCATTGGACGAAGCTGGACTTGCTGAGGCAACACCTACCGACATCACTGCCAAAACCATCACTTTCGATGGCAATTTGACACAAAACACGCCTTACTATTTCTACGTCCGCACCAATTGTGGCGGAGAAGAAGGCACCAGCGACTGGGCAAGTTGCAACTTCACAACATTGGCTCAATTCCCCGCCCCTACTAACTTTGAGGCCACGGCAACTGCCCACACTGCCGCATTGACTTGGGATGCAATGGAGAACGCAACAGGATACAATGTGTCCTATTCCGAAAACGACGACCTTTCGAACCCGATTAACACCTATAATAGCATTAATGCGACCTCGCAAGCATTGTCAGGCTTGACGGCAAGCCACACCTATTATGCAGGTGTTCAAACCATCTATGCCGAAGGTGTAAGCACTTGGGAAACGGTTTCCTTCACCACAACATCAGGCATTGATATTCCCACTGGCCTTACGGCAAGCAACCCAACATCTTACTCAATGGATTTGAGTTGGACGGACGTGAGCACCAACGACAACCACGCCAGTTACGAAGTGTGCTACAACACCGCCAACAGCGTGCCAACCGAATTGACCGAGGGCACTAACTACAAATTAGGCATTGTTGGCACTACCACAACCATCACAGGGCTGGAATCCAACACAACTTACTACTTCTTTGTGCGCGACAATTGCGGCATCGACGGCACCAGCGAATGGTCGGCCAGCGCAAGCGAATCAACCACCTGCGGCGCGGAAAGTTTGCCTTATTCGTATGATTTCGAAACGGCAGATAAAATGGAGTGCTGGGGAAAAGAAAACTTCGTAAGCGGAACAGGATTAACAATTAGCCAATATTCCACAGATGGTCATAACAATAGCCATGGCTATTTTACATTTAAATGGAAAGCCAACTCTGACCAATGCCTCATTTCACCTGAATTATCTGGTACAGAAAATGGTGTTAAGGTTGAGTTTTATTACAAAAATTCAAACGCAAATAATCCTGAGACCTTTAAGGTTGGTTATTCAACCATTCAAAATCCTTCTTCAAGTGATTTCTCGTTTGATGACCCAATTACAATCAACACGTCAGTATGGACAAAATTCAGTAGCATTTACCCTGATGGAACAAAACACATAGCAATAATGCATATATCAGATGATAAGTATTACCTTTACATCGACGATATTAGCCTTACCGTTCCTCCGACCTGCATTGAGCCGAATGCTCTTGCCAAATCAGAAGTGCGTTCAAACAGCGCGACTTTCTCTTGGACCAAGGGAGGCAATGAATCTAATTGGACTTTGCAATATGCAACAAACTCCGCCTTCACAGAGGGTCTGGTGGAAGTGACAACAGGATTTGTTGTTGAAGGCAGCAATGTGTCATATCACGCCACCGGATTAGCAGCCAACCAAACCTATTATGTTAGGGTGAAAGCCACTTGCAGCGAAACCGATGCAAGCGAATTCTGCGAGGCCATCAACTTCACGACCTTGGCAGTCCTTCCTCCTACCAGTTTAACAGTCGACAATATCACGACATCTACAGCCAGGCTGAACTGGACCGGAGTTACCACCAACGACAACCACGCTAATTACGAGGTGTATTACTCAACTTCGAGCACTGCACCTGTGGGCACACCCGAAACAGGTGACAACTACATCGCAAACATCACTAATGCCTATTACGACCTCACGGGCTTGACCGCAGGCACCACCTATTACGCTTGGGTACGCGACATTTGCGACGTTGCCAGCACATGGACGGCTTTTGGAAGTTTCACGACAGGCTATCTTGTTGACCTTTCAACATCATTTACTGAAGGGTTTGATAACAATGGCACTTCCCTGCCTTTAGGATGGAGCAAAGATGCCCATTGGTCAATTAACACCACCTACAAGCATGATGGATATGGTGCCGCTTATAGTGGTTATTCTGGGACTTGTACTTTGACAACACCAAGTATTGAGATTTCAAATGAAGTGGGTTATGTTCAACTTTCTTTCTGGTCAGATACAAAATGGCCTGATGATTTTGGATCAGGCAGCAATAAAGTGTTTCTTGTAGGCACTCCAAATGACTTGTTATGGAACGATGAAAACCACGATGACCAATGGAGACAGCATACCATCGATTTGTCAGCATATAAAGGCCGGACCATACAACTTGCCTTTGAATACACAAAATCGGGAAGTGGTCATGCGTGGGCTGTCGACGATGTCGCCGTCACTGCTTACGACAAAGCGTTCACTAATACTGGCGATTGGAACGTGGCCAATAACTGGACTCCCGCTGGAATTCCTGCTGCAACTGACAATGTCGTCATCAACTCTGCTTGCACCATCCCCGCCAACTGCATCGCCACGGCCAACAACATCACCGTTGCCGAAGGCGGCTCCCTCACCATCGCCGACGGCGGACAACTTGTTACTAACACCGCTGTCACGGCCACGGTGCAGAAGCATATTGAAAAGCACAGTGAAAATGATGGTTGGTACTTCATTTCTTCCTCTGTTGCAACGGATGTCACTCCCTCCGAGGAAAACGGTATTATTGCTCCGACAGCGAAGAATTACGACCTCTATTATTATGACGAACCTGCCCATTATTGGAGAAACTACAAAGAAGTCGGTATGTATTCTGGCTTCAACATTGCTCCTAAGAAAGGTTATCTCTATGCCAACGGAGAGGAAAATGGCACTGTTTTGTCATTTACAGGAACACTGCAACCCGGAAATGTGAATGTGGAAAAAACACTTGAGTTTAATACGGCAGAAGATGCTGTTTTGGCCGGTTGGAACCTCGTGGGCAACCCGTTCACCTTCAATGTTACTCTCGACATGCCTTGCTACACCATCTCGGGAAATGCTATTAATACGGAACCCTATGCTGAAGGTTCTTATACAGTTGCTCCTTGCGAGGGTGTGATGGTGATGGCCACAGGAGAAAATCAAAGTGTCACTTTCAGCAAGGCCAGCCAGCAAGCCCCGCAGCCCAACCAACTGCAAATGACCGTGGCCCAGCAAGTGATGACCCGTGGCATTGCCACAAGCACGGTGAACGACAAGGCCATCGTCAACTTCAATGCGGGCAGCCCATTGGAGAAGTTCGTCTTCAACGCCGATGCCGCCAAGCTCTACATTCCGCAGAACGGTAAGGACTACGCTATTGTGAGTACACAAGGCCAAGGCGAAATCCCTGTCAACTTCAAGGCCGCCAGCGATGGCCAATACACCATCACGGTCAACCCCGAAGGTGTGGAAATGAACTATCTCCACCTCATCGACAACATGACTGGCGCGAATGTGGACTTGTTGGCCTCACCGAACTACACCTTCACCGCCACCACCCACGACTATGAGAGCCGCTTCCGCTTGGTGTTTGCTTCCATCAACGGAGATGCTGATGGCGACAATGAAACCTTCGCCTTCTTCTCCAACGGCTTGCTCATCGTCACCAACGAGGGCGAAGCCACCCTGCAAGTGGTTGACATGACGGGTCACATCTTGAGCAGCCAGACCCTCCACGACACCGAAAGCGTGAACGTGAAAGTCTCCGCTGGCGTGTATGTGATTCGCCTCATCAACGGCAACGATGTGAAAACGCAGAAGATTGTAGTGAGATGATAGACTTTGGCTGTTGGCCATTGGCTCGGCAACCACTAAGCCAAGGGCCAACAGCCAATGGCTAATGGCCAACAATTAAACAATTAAACGATCAACAATTAAACAACCATAAAACGATGAAAAAACTTATAATGACACTCGCAATCGCCCTGCTGATGGGGACGACCGTATTCGCCCAGCAAGGCGGTGGCGCATTGAGAAGAAGCAAGGAGTATCGCGATTACCTGAACGCCGGCAAGATGAACTACCAAGCCGGTGGTTTGCGCACCACCAGCAACACACCCTTGTTGCCTGGCTTCGGCAATCCTGGTGACGTTGACGGCACCGACGCGCCCTTGGGCAGCGGCATAGCCGTGCTGCTCGGTTTGGGCGCAGCCTACGCCATTGGCAAGAAACGCAAGGAGGAATAATCCCCTTCGCGCTTGAAACGAAAAGCGGCATCCCGTTTTGGGGTGCCGCTTTTTTTGGCTTGGTTTGGATGGAAGTCACTGCTCGATGATCCAATCCGAAACCGTCTTGGTCTCTTGCGAAAAGGCGATACCAATCTTGACGACAGGCTTGCCCTCGGCTTGGTAAGGAATGGCGTAGTCCTTCGAGTTGATTTGGTCGAGGGCCTCTTGCGCCGTGCCGCGCATCTTCAGTTCCATCACATAGACCGCGTCACGCATGAAGACGACTACATCCGTGCGACCCCGCGCCACCTTCACCTGCGTGAACGTGCGGCAGTTGAACATCGAGAAGACCACGTAAGTCAGCACCTCGTAGTAGGCCTCGTACTTGGCGATGTCGTCCAATTCCTTTGCCCCGAAGTCGAGGTAGGGAATCGAGGCGAAGAACGATTGCATCGACTTCAAAGCCTCTTCAATGTCATGGTGCTTCAGCGAAGCATAAAAGTCGTCGGCGAAGCCCCGCGAATCGGTGTTGCCGAGGTTCATCATGCGTGCCATGAAGTTTTCCATGAAACCCACTTTCACTTCGGCATTGGGGAAGTCGAGGGTGTATTTGTTGCGGTCGAAGTCGTAGCCCTTGATGGTGAGGTAACCCGCCTGATAGAGCAAAGGCAGTGCGGAGGTCATGGCCTCGGTGGGCACGTCGAACTGGGTGGAAGGCACCTGAAGATTTTCCAACTCCAAGATGTTGGTGTTGAAACGCTTCATCGCCTCGAAAAGGAAAGTGGGCGTGCCGCTGGAGAACCAGTAATAGTCAAGCCATTGGTCGGTGAACACATTCATCAGGCTGTATGGATTGAAGATGTCGTCCGACTCGCTTGAGAAATGGTAGCCGTCATACTGTTGCTTCAGCATCTCGAACATTGTCTCTTTTGTGCATTTGTAGCATTCGGCCAAGGTCTGGATGTCTTCGTCGAAAACGGTTTGCAGTTCGGCCTTGGTGATGCCGCACAGTGCTGAGTATTGAGGCATCATGGAGATATTGCGAAGGTTATTGAGCGTTGAGAAGATGCTCAGTTGGCTGAACTTGGTTATGCCCGTGATGAAGACGAACTGCTCGTCCTTGTCGCACACTTTCACCATCTGGTAAAACTCCTGCATGATGCGTCGCACCTGCTCCAACTCGTCCGGCTTGTTCAGATAATCCAACAAGGGTGCATCGTATTCGTCCAAAATGACCACGGTCTTCAGACCCATATCTTCATGCAGGCCTTGGATGAGTTCCTTGAACCTTGTGCCGGGCGAGCCTTCCGATTTCTGCCTCTTGTATTTCCTTTCGTGGTAGTCCAATTGGCTGTGCAGTTCCTCAATGATTTGCCCGATTTCGTATTTGTTCTTGCACGCACTCATGTCGAAATGCAACACGGGATACTGCTTCCAGTCCTTCTCCAACTCGCCGATGGCCAAGCCTTCAAACAAATCCTTGCGGCCTTGGAAATAGTATTCCAATGTGCTGCAAAGCAGGCTCTTCCCGAACCTTCGCGGGCGGCTGAGGAATACGAATTGCGATTCTCTCGTCAGCTTGTAGATAAGGTCAGTCTTATCGATATAAATGCGTCCATCCTGGCGGATGCGTTCAAAATCGGCGATGCCGGCGGTGTAGAGTCTCATGGGTAGCATGGCGAAATGGGTTTTTATGGTAAAGTCATCGTTGTTCAATTATCCAATCCGAAACTGTCTTGGTCTCTTGCGAGAAAGCGATACCTATCTTGACGACAGGCTTGCCCTCGGCTTGGTAAGGAATCGCGTAGTCCTTCGAGTTGATTTGGTCGAGGGCCTCTTGCGCCGTGCCGCGCATCTTCAGTTCCATCACATAGACGGCATCGGGCATGAAAACGACTACATCCGTGCGGCCACGAGCCACCTTTACCTGGGTATAGGTGCGGTAGTTGAAGATGGAGAAGACGACGTATGTCAGC
>CACXQO010000013.1 GCA_902769815.1 uncultured Bacteroidia bacterium
ACGGGCCAGAATCGTTTCCGTCGCCTCGACGCAGAAAATCACGAGCGCGATGAAGATGGTGTCGGCGGCCAAACTGAAAAAGACCGAAGGCATCACGACTCGTTTTTTGCCCTACAAGAACAAGTTGAGCGAGGCTCTGTCGAACTATCTCGGTTCGCTTGAAGGCGAGGTCAACATCCCCTTGGCAGAAAAACGCGAGGTGAAAAAGGTGGCACTCATGGCCTTTTCGTCGAGCAGCGGATTATGCGGTGTTTACAACTCCAACGTCTGCAAACTGTTCAAGCAGGTGTATGACGAATACGCGGAAAGCATTGGTGCAGAAAATGTTGTCGTCTACTTGGTCGGAAAGAAAATCAACGACTACGCCAAAAAATTCGGCATTAAGGTAGAAAAGCAATACGCGCCTTTGGCCGAAAGCATGTCTTTCGACTTGGCCATGGAAATCAGTGACATGATGGTCGAACTCTTCCTTAGCCACAAGGTAGACCGCGTGGAGTTGGTCTTTAACCACTTCAAGAACGCAGGTGTGCAAGTGCCAACTCGTGAGGTAGTATTACCCCTGAAAGCCGAGATTTCAGGCAATGTCCAAACCTTTGACTACATCGTGGAACCCGACAAGGAAACCTTCGTCAACGAACTGATTCCCAAGGTTATTCGCACCAATTTCTACTCCATCATGCTCGACACTCTGACTGCCGAACATGGTGCCCGCATGACCGCCATGCACATCGCCTCCGACAACGCCGACCAACTCTCACAAGAATTGAGAATCCAGTACAACAAGGCCCGCCAAAACGTCATCACCAACGAACTGATTGACATTGTGGGCGGTGCTGAGGCTTTGAACGGGTAAGTTTTGAGCCTGAAAAGCAAAAAGCGTTGCTAATGACGGCAACGCTTTTTTTGTGTCTGTACTTTGAAAGTGCTTATTTCCTCACATTCACCTTCTGCACCATCACGCCATCGGAGGTCTTGATTCGGACGAGATAGATGCCTTGTCCGTAACCACTCAGGTCGAGGATGGCACTATCTTCGGCTGAGGTTTCGCAAACCTTTTGGCCGAGCAGGTTGCTTATGCTAATGTGCATTGTGCCCTGGCCTTCAATGTTGAGCAGGCCGTTGGTTGGGTTGGGGTAGAGGCTGACATTTGAAGTGTTTTCGTCAACATTGGTAATGCCAATCATTACATCCCAATACTCCGATTCACATTGCTCTTCTCCGCGAATATAAACACAATTGACGGAATAGTAAACATTGCCGAGGAACAGGTCGTAGGCGTTATCGAAATAATCATAAATGCTGTTGCCATCGTAAGGGATTTCGGCAATCAGTTCATCTCCAGACTTATAGGCACCGATTGAGCGAACCACTCTGAAATGGTGAAGGTTGGCAGTGATTTCGGGGCGATTCCATGAGATGTAGGCACCAAATTCGTCATCCTCATGCCATTGGTATTCGCCTTGAAGATTCTGCACGGGATAGCAGGTCAATGGGCCTTGTTCGCAGTTGTTCTCGTATGTCATGAAAACACCGTCTTCGAGTTCGCCGCTGGAATAGAGTTCGTTGCCATCGAAATCGAGGATGCTGAAGGAACATTCAAAGTCGGTGTCGTATTCCTCGCTGGTGTGATACCAGCCGTGGTTCCAAATGAAGTTGAGGTTGCCTTTCAGTAAGGGCAGGGTGACGGTTTGCTCCGCGCCTTCGCTCATGCCGATAATGGCGATGCGCTGGCCGCTTTCGGAGGTCACGCTGATGGCTGCGCCTTTCCAGCCGTTGCCGCCGTCGTCGTGGAGTTGGAAGGTGATGTCGCACTTCTCGCCGACCAAAATCGAGCGGTAAGTGGTACGGCTAATGCCAGCCTCATTGGTGACGAAGATGGCATATTCGTAAAGGCCGGGTTCGAGGTCATTGTCCTCAAATTCCATGTCGGCACCCACTTGGGCATCGGTCAGTTCGGCGATGACTTCAAAATTGCGGCGGATGGTGACTGATGTAATGGAAGAAAGGTCGCTTCCTTCGACGGTCAATGTCGGGTTAGTCCATTGCAGTTTAACGCCTTTAAAGTTATTGTTTTCAATGACTTGCATGTTTGTTACGCTATCGGGACGTTGGGCATATTCGTCCGAGTTAGGGACGATATGGCCCGTGAAGCCGTTAAAGGTGTTGAAGGCGTATTTGGTGGTGTTGAGTGCACCAAGCGTCGTCGCGACCGCTCCATCCCCAGTTGAAGTGGAAATAGTCGTTCTCGTCGTAACCGTCGCACACGAAGGCGTGACCACCGGAGCCGCTGTCGTCGGAACCACTGTAATAAAGCGGGATTTGTTCATCCAAGCCGCCGTCTTTCAGCATTTGTGCCCATTGCTCGTTGGGATAGCCTCCACCCCACCAGCCTCCACCCCAGTTGGTCTCATGCTCGTCGCAGTTGTAACGGAAGTAGTTGCGCAGCGCATTCGGCACCATTTCAGAGTAGGCGCCGCTACCGTTGCCGCTGTATTGCATGTCAACCGATATGCCGAGGTGGTGAAGCAACTGGGCAATCTCGAAATATTCCTCTTCGGTGCTGGTTGAATCCAAGACATTGGGCATCAACTCGAAGTGATATTCGGTTGCGCCGAAGTTGGCACTCTGTTGGGCATAGCCTGCTGGATTGTAGGAGTACGAACCAGTGCCCGTATTGGGCCATTCCCAGAATTTCATCACCTGTCCCATGGCTGTAGCCACGCAGCCGGCATAGACATGGCCGCCGCTGCCTTCGGGGTCTTCAGGGCATTGGCTGTTCCAAGGGAAGTTTTGGTTCCAAAGGGTTTGGCAAAGCGGGCCAACTACAGCGCGGGTCTGACCGCCACGATTGAGGCTACCCATCTTTTCCACCGAACGCCATTCGGCAATGATGTCGGACGTAGCGGCAAGGTTGTGCTCGCGCACATAATTAATCTCCTCGCGGAAACCATCAAGGGTGAATTGGAAACCCTCTGCCACGTTGTTCGGGTCGAATTGGCCCGTGGTGGAGTAGGCCAAAATAGGTTTCACGCGGTCGTCGCCGGCGATGATGACGAAGCCTTCGCCATTCTCGACGTTAAAGACATAATAGTCAATGGCTTCGCGATTGACAGCCGCCGAAACAAGATTCAGTTGGATGTCGGCGTTTTTCTGATTTAAAGCAGTGGTGCTCAGGAATTTGGCACCCAATTTTTGGGCCTTCTGTTGGTCAACAGGGCCAGCCATCAGGCCACCGAAGGCGGCAGCGATGAGGCAAAGGGTTAAAGCTGTTTTCTTCATATTGTAAATGTTTTGTGATTGATTCTGAGGGAGCAAAGATAATCGCTTTCTTTCAATTAGGTGTAAAAAGGGGCAAAAAAATAACGGGGCATTGAAACAAAATCAACACCCCGTGTTTTAGGATTGAATTAATCTTTTGTTACTGTTTCGTGAGCGTAATGTCACGCAGGTTGAAATGCCAAACTAACGTATTGCCTGTAACAGTGAATGTTATGCGGTATTCGGTGGTGTCGTCCTCTTCGTGAATCAAGGCTACACCGCTGCCGTTGTTGTAGGTATAGGTGCCAGACATAACATAGGTGTCAATCACGTCCCCGTAGTCGAGTTTGCGGGTGAAAGTGACATCGCTTTTCCCGAAATCAAGCGTATACGTGACATCTGCCAAATACAAATAAGCAGGATCTTCAGGGACGAAGAGTGACCAATTGGTGTTGGAAATTGAGCTGCTGGTGTCTTTCTTGCAGCCAACGAGAAACATTGTGGACATGGCCACAAAACACAGGATTAATTTTACTGTTTTCATTTTGTTTGATGTTTTAATGGGTTAATTTGTGGCAAAGGTAAGGATTTTATTGAAAGCATAGCTTTTTTTAATCAACTTTCAACTTTTTGTACCTAAACCGTTTCGGCTCCACATTGCCGAGGCGTTTCATCTTGTTTTCCTCGTATTCGGAATAACTTCCTTCGAAGAAATAGACTTGCGAATTGCCCTCAAAGGCGAGGATGTGGGTGGCCACGCGGTCGAGGAACCAGCGGTCGTGGCTGATGATGACGGCGCAGCCCGCGAAGTTCTCCAAGCCTTCCTCCAAGGCGCGTAAAGTATTGACGTCGATGTCGTTGGTGGGTTCATCTAAGAGGAGCACGTTGGCTTCTTGTTTCAAGGTTAATGCGAGGTGCATACGGTTTCTTTCACCGCCCGACAGCACACCGGCCTTCTTCTGCTGGTCGTTGCCGCCGAAATTGAAACGCGAGACGTAGGCGCGTGAGTTCATGCTGCGCTTGCCGAGTTGAATCAGTTCGTTGCCGCCGCTGATGACTTCCCAAACGGTCTTTTCCGGGTCGATTTCGGCGTGTTGCTGGTCCACATAACCGATTTTCACGGTTTCGCCCACCTCGAAAGTGCCCGAATCGGGTTTCTCCAAGCCCATGATGAGGCGGAACAACGTCGTTTTTCCTGCTCCATTCGGCCCGATGACACCCACAATGCCGCCTTGCGGCAGGCTGAAGTTCAAGTTCTCGAACAACAACTTGTCGCCGTAAGCCTTTGTGACATCGTGCGCTTCAATAACTTTCGTTCCAAGTCGGTCGCCGTTAGGGATATAGATTTCGAGTTTCTCTTCCTTTTCCTTCACGTCCTCGTTGAGCATTTTCTCATACGATTCCAGACGCGCCTTGCCCTTGGCGTGACGCGCTTTCGGGGCCATGCGCACCCATTCCAACTCCCTTTCGAGGGTCTTGCGGCGCTTGCTTTCGGTCTTTTCCTCCATGGCGAGGCGGGCAGTCTTTTGGTCGAGCCACGAGGAATAGTTGCCCTTCCACGGGATGCCTTCGCCACGGTCGAGTTCGAGAATCCAGCCGGCAACGTGGTCGAGGAAGTAACGGTCGTGGGTGACGGCGATGACGGTGCCCTTGTACTGCTGCAAGTGGCTCTCCAACCATTGGATGCTTTCGGCATCAAGGTGGTTGGTAGGCTCGTCAAGGAGCAGGATGTCAGGCTCTTGCAAGAGAAGCCTGCACAAGGCCACGCGGCGACGCTCGCCGCCGGAAAGATTCTTCACGGGCGTATCGCCGTCGGGACAGTTGAGCGCGTCCATAGCGCGTTCCAGTTTGCTGTCGAGTTCCCAAGCGTCGTGCTGCTCGATGAGTTCGGTGAGTTCGCCCTGGCGGGCAATCAGTTTGTCGAAGTCCGCGTCGGGTTCGGCGAACTTGTTGTTGATTTCCTCGTATTCCTTGAGGATGTCAACGATTTCCTGTACGCCTTCCTCCACCACTTGGCGGACGGTCTTGTTGTCGTCCAATTGCGGCTCTTGGTCGAGCATCCCGACCGAATAGCCGGGCGAGAAGACCACTTCGCCGTTGAAGGATTTCTCCTTGCCCGCAATGATGCGCAGCAAGGTCGATTTTCCCGCTCCGTTCAGGCCGATGATGCCAATTTTGGCGCCATAGAAGAAGGAGAGGTAAATGTCTTTCAGGATTTGTCTTGACGGCGGGATGATTTTGCTTACGCCCACCATCGAAAAGATGATTTTTTTGTCGTCGGGTTGTGCCATTTATGTTGAATTGTTGATTGTTGAAAATGCATTATTGTGGTGCCATAAGTGCCCGAAAAAAGGGGTTATGGCACAAATAAATCGTCTAACTCTATTTCGTTTTGTATCTCGGTGCTATAAGTGTTACGCTTTAATCCACAAGCAGTTATCATAGTGATATGCAACGCTTTTCGGGTGGAAGTCTTGTTTCTGAACGCCTCCAATCTTTCATAAAGCCTTTCGAGGTAATTGCGGGTGATTTCGTATGGGGCTTTCGAGAATTTTATCTCACACAAATTGATGACATTGTCGCGCCGGTCGATGATCATGTCAATCTGTTCGCACGAGTCTTCTGTCCGGCTGTTCCACGAACACACATCGGTAAGCACTCCCGTGATGCCGAGTTTTTGCTTTATTTGTGGGATATGCAGAAGACACACTTGCTCAAAGGCATAGCCGCACCAAGCCCGTCGTGTGGGGTTGTCAAGCATGTTGCTCCAGCGGTGTTCGTCGCGTCCTTTGCTGTTGCGGACGAAAGTGAGATAGAAGTGTATATAAGGGTCGGTTATCTGGAAGATGGCATCGCGTTCCACCTTGCCGAAAGCGTAGTATTTGCTGATGATGTCGCATTTGCACAAGTTGTTGAGAACGTCGGATAGTTTGCCGCTGTTGCCGATATGCAGCGCTTCCTTGATTTCTTTTTGTGTCAGGCCTTTGTTTTTGCTGCTGATGGCCTCAACGACAGACTTGTACAGCCCCGACTCCTTGAAAAGGGAACGAAACAAAAAATCGTATTCCGTGGCCAAAGGGGCGTCTTTTGCGAAGAAAAGCTCATCGATGTTCTGGGTGGGGCTTAACGAAGGGTTCAGCAGGCTTAGGTAATAAGGTATTCCGCCAACGGCCATATAAGTCTCTGCCATTTGGAAACGGCTCATAACCATCTTTTTGCTTTTGAGATACAACTCGGTTTCGTTCAAGCTGAACGGGGCGAGATGCATACTGCGTGTTATCCGGTTATAAAGGCCTCCTTTGTCGCCTATCAGATTGCCGATCATCCAAGTGGTGGCACTGCCACACACCACAAGCATCAATCTTTCTTGTGCGGCTCCCCAACTGTTCCAAAAATACTCGAATGCCGTCTTGAATCTCGACCTCTGGGTGTCCAACCAAGGCAATTCATCAATGAAGACGACGAGGCGTTTCTTGCGCGAATGGCTGAGATAGGTTTTTAATTGGTCGAAAGCATCGAACCAATTGCCTACCACTGGGAAATAGCTTTTAGAGTACTTGTTGAGTTGTTTGTTGAACAATGCCAATTGCTCTTCCCGCGATCCGAGATAAACGCCAGTCATGTAAAAGTCAAAGGAATCGTTGAAAAACTGCCTGACGAGCCAAGTCTTGCCCACGCGCCTGCGACCATAGACAGCCACTAACTCAGGCTTTCCTGATTCGTAACATTGCCGTAAAATCTCTTGCTCTTTATTTCTGCCGACAATTTCCATTCCTTTTGCCTTTTATCGTGCCGCAAATGTACAATAATATTTGTTATGGCACAAGAAAAAAGATTATATCAGTGCCATAAGTCGTTATTTTTGACACTTATGGCACAAGAAAACAAATTATAAAATGTTATTTGTTAATGTTTTAAGTAAAATCGCCTCTGGTTTTTTTTGTAGGGGATATTGCGGTTTCCATTTTTGTCGTCGAGTTGTGCAATATCAGTTGTCAGTTGTGCAGGGACTTACGTCGCCTGCTTATTGGTCTGTCGCCCCTACGGGGCTTTGCGTCATTGCGAGGTACGAAGCAATCTGGAAAAAATGTTAATTGCTCGTTTCTTCAGGTAACTCTTTCACTTCAACATCCTCAACAGGAGCAAGGTAATCCGAAGCCTTTGCTGACGAAATCACACTGTGACCGAGCTCCTTTTCAAGGTCTTTTCGGGCGTTTTTGGCTATCTTGCCTCCAGCTTGGGCGGTTTGTTGGCTTTCGTGGAAACCTTTTGGGTTGCGTTGGCGAGAGATTTCGGTGGTGGCCACTTCTGCCAAAGTGTTGAGGGCCAGTTCGATGTTGGTCATATTGTCGCGGAGGTTCTCTTTGGTGAGGCCTTTGTATTGCTTGTATTCGCCTGTGGTCATGCCGCTCCAAGCCTTGGTGAGGACATTGGTAAGAATGGCGAAGTCTTTCGGTTCGTGAACGCCTGAGCGTTCCCATTCATCGGTCAGTTCCTTGCGCATCTTGATGGACTTCATGCGCTCGTTGATCCAGCGGTCGCTGTAACCTTGCCGCCGATAGTCCTCCACTGCCATCTGGAAAGTCAGTTCGGGGTCAATCATCTGGTCGATGCGCAGGGCGCCTACTTGGGCGAGCCATTGTTTGACAGGTTCGGCCTTTTTGGAGGGGATGGATTGAATGATTCGGAAGATGCCTTCCAATGAGGCACAATTGACCGCATGTTTTTTTCCATCCGAGGATACAAATTGGTGAGGGGTACAAATTGTACCCCACACGGAATCCAACTCCGCGTCTCGCGAACGCATCCGTTTAATGTACTGCTTAACATCAGCACTGTCCGTTAATAATTCGACAATATCCGCCACGGCAAAAAAGTATTTTTCCTCTTGCTCGTTCCAAACGACGCGGACCTTCTTTCCTTCAAAAATCTGTATGATTGATTCGTTTGGCATGGTTTTTAATTTATTGGTTATTAATGTATTATGATAATAATTGTGTTTTATGATAAATCTTCAATAGTGATTTCCGTCAACATTTCCTTGGAAAGGTTCTCTTGTTTCGAGAGGCGGTTGGCTTGTCGCTCCAAGGTCTTTTCAAACAGGTTCCTGACGAAGCGGGCGTTGCCGAAGTTCTTGTCTTTCTCCGCAACGGCCTTTTCGAGCAGCGATTTCAGTACTGTCTTTGCCTCGTCGGTCATCACATAATCGTTCCTTTTGCAGTTTGCCTCAAAGATTTGGAACAGTTCGTCGGCGTTGTAGTCGGGGAAATGGATGTAGCGGTTGAAGCGCGACTGCAAACCGGGATTGGAGTCGATGAACTGCTTCATCTCGTCGGAATAGCCTGCGAGAATCACCACAAGGCGGTCGCGGTTGTCCTCCATTCGTTTGAGCAATGTGGCGATGGCTTCCTTGCCGTAGTCGTTGTCGCCGCCGGTGGCTAAACTATAGGCTTCGTCGATGAACAGCACACCGTCCAAAGCGCGGTCGATGATTTTGTTGGTCTTTGTGGCGGTTTGCCCCACATAGTCGGCCACCAAGCCCGAGCGGTCGGTTTCGACCAAATGTCCTTTCTTCAACACGCCAAGACTGCGGTAAACATCGGCCACGATACGGGCAACCGTCGTCTTTCCCGTTCCGGGATTGCCCGTAAACACACAATGATATGAAATGGGTGTGGTTTTCAGCCCTTTCTTTTCACGTTCTTGCTGGATTATGATGTAGTTGCGCAGTGTTTTCACTTCTTCCTTGACGCTGTTGAGACCAATAAGTCCGTCAAGATCATCGATGCTGGGCCGTTTGGAATGGGTAGTGCCGTTGCCATGCGGTGCGCTGAAAAAGTCGTTCATGGCCTCGGCCAATTCCTTGGCGTAGGAAGCTTTGCTGAAGACCAAGGTGCAGTTTAGGGCTGGGATTTCTACTCCACCGTATTCATATATGGGACGCTGCTCACCATATTCATCGATCCATGAGCCAATACGTTTGGCATCGTGAACACTATCAGCCCAAATAAAGTTTTCCTTAATCTTGATTTTTACATAAATGGCCTTGAGATTGTCGTATGGGATAATTTCCAGATCCCGACTTGGTTCTTCCAAGTCATCTTTCGAGAATACGATAAAATCTGGATAAAAGTAATAGTTATCGTATTCAAATAGTCCTGGGCTAAAACGAGGAATGTCGCAGTATGATTCAACTCTGTTACAGCCAGTTGAACTAAACATACTAAACAATTCCCTATCAAAGGTAGGCGCATTCTTAAATGAAGTCCCTTGAAATTCACTTATTGTGGATTTTATTAGCCAATGATGGTCATAATCTTCTTTATCAAAGAGTTCGCTCAATCTTTTGTATGCGATGGCAGTTTCAGAGTTTTCGTCGCCCAATTTGATTCTTACCTCATTAAGAGCATTTTGAAAAGCTTCCAATTCTTCCAAATATAGTTTGTTCTCCTCTGAATCGGGATGATTTGAATCGTATTTGTGGGTAAACATGACTGGTTTAGAAAGCAAATCATAGCACTTGATATAATTCTCAAAGAAAGGTTTTAACCGTATGTCTTTTACATTATCAAGTAATTCTTGTAATTCTTTCTTGCTTGGAAATGTCCTTTCTTCGGATCGTTTTTCTTGTTCTTCCTCTTTTTTTGATTCAGTTTGGTTCAACAAAGCCGCAGAAGTTTCATTATTAACACTCTCGTTTTTCCACACTGTGGTTGTGGTTTCTTGTTTTTCTGACTTTGGTCTCAAGGATTGTATCTTATACAAAGTGTAAAAGAAAATCACAGCAGAAATCAAGAAAAAAATGGCATTCACTGGTGCAACCGGTTCAAACACTGCTCCCAAAATCAAATTGAAAATGATTAAAACGATTGAGCATCCTATTTTCCATCCATTTCCATTTTCCATAGCAAGGCAATTATTTTGTAATCAATTCTTTATACATCCTGAACAATTCTGCAACAATCTCATTTTCCGACATTGTCAAGTCAAAGCCGTAGGCTTGCATCACGGCGCGGTCGTTGGCTTGGTGGGCTTTGCGGAGGTCGGCGGGCATGAAGGTTTCGTCGTACAAGTCGGCCAAGGTGCTGTCGGGGTATTTCGCCCTTGCGTCGAGGATAGTTTGGGCGGTTTCTTCAATCTTCGCTTTTTGCGCCTCGGTTGGTCTTGGCCAAGGGAAATTGTTGTAAACGATGTCTTTGGAATACCTGAAATCGCTTTTCAATCGTCCGCAAACCATTTTCGTCCAAGCGATATGGACGGAACTAGTTAGCACGCCAAATTCAAATAGTCCAGCATCTGGGATGATAAGTGCCGAATTGGTTGGAATGGTTTCGTAGCCCAAAAATCCCATCGGAATGTATTCCCGATTCTCTGACGAAGTGGCTGGTATGATGATGTATTTCTCTGGGTTTTTCAACTCCCTGAACAATGAGGGCGTATCGGCAAGTTTCTGTCTGTCAGGTGCTCCTTTCAACCTGTCTTGTCGGCACAAAATAACTCGCTTGCTAACTTCCGGTAAACTCCGCAATTCCGCAGGACTTGCACCGACAAGCCACAGGCACCATCTCTTCTTGTTGTTGATAAATTCCTCTGCACCAACAAGTTTCTTGATGAATCTGACGGCATCAGGCTCTTTCTTGACGAAATCGTCATATTCGTCTGCTTCAATGATAAGATGGCCTCCGTCAGCGGGCCGATTACCTGTAGTCATCAGAGGCACATCGCAAATCGGCTTGTTGCGGCTTTCAATCCAAACATTCTCGGCATCAATGAGATAGGGGTTGATGTTTGCAGCCTCTATGATTTGACCGTCATTGGTGAAAATTTGTTTCGTTGCTTCCGATTTGCACGATGAGAACCCGACAATGACGCAATGCACATGGGCTTTCTGCTCCGATTCGCTGTCCCATCGGAAAGTCCTGTAAGCGAAATCAATATGAATTCCGAAACGCTCAAACAAAGGCTTCCACACGCCAGCCACCTGCTCGCCTTGGGTGATGCTGTTGGTAGAGACAAATGCACACTTTGTAGGCTTGTCTTGGATAAGTTGCGCCGCTTTGAAGTACCAATTGGCCACATAGTCAATCTTTCCCGCTGATTTATAAGGCTTCCCGGTATAATCAACGTATGTTGCCAGCGTTTCTTCTTTTTGCTCTTTGCTTTGGAGGGAATATCCCACAAACGGCGGGTTGCCCATGATATAATCATAAACCACAGGCTTGGGCTGATTCTTAGGCAGTTCCTTTTCCTCGGCTTTTTTTGCCACAACGTTCAACTCCTTGTAATAGTTGCCGTATTCAGGTTTCGGCTCGCTTGCAATAAAACCTTCGCCGAAATCTTTTTCAATGTAATAATTCAATTTGTCGGTGAACAAAAATCCCATCGGGTCTTCTTCGCCGAGGGTCGCCCAATCGAGTTTCAAGGCGTTGCCTTCCACGATGTTGGCGTTGGTTTTCAAAGGCAGGAAGTTCAGTTCCACGCCCACGATGGCCGAGGTTTCGTGCAGCATCTGGCTTTCGGCGATCCAGAGGGCGGTTTTGGCCACGGTGCAGGCAAAGTCGTTGATTTCGATGCCGTAGAATTGCGCGATGTTCACCTTGATGATGCCTTCAAGATTGAGCGCACTCATGCCGTTGTTCAACTCTTTGATGACCTTGTTTTCCAATCGGCGCAGGCTTAAATAGGTTTCCGTCAGGAAGTTGCCGCTGCCGCAAGCAGGGTCTAAGAAGGTGAGCGAGGCGAGTTTGTCTTGGAAATGGGCAAGGGCTTGCCGCTTGGCCGACACTTGCTTCATTTCGGCGATTTTCACAAACTCGGCGTTCAGATCGCCCATGAAAAGCGGGTCAATCACCTTGTGGATGTTCTCGATGCTGGTGTAGTGCATCCCTCCCGAGCGGCGCGTTTCGGGATTCAGTGTGCTTTCAAACACGGCTCCGAAGATGGTAGGAGAAATCTCGCTCCAGTCGAAATCGGAACTCGCATTTTGCAACAGCAACTGCTTGATTTTGTCGGTAAAACGCGGGATGGTGATATGTTCCTCGCTGAACAAGCCACCGTTCACATACGGGAAGGCCGCCATCTCGTCGTCCAAATAAGGGTCGCGTTCCTCAATGGGCGTGTCAAGCAGTTTGAACAACTCTATCAAGGCATGACGGAAATCGACGGAGCCGAATTTCACCAAATAATCATGGAAAGCCGTCTTGGTGGCAAACAAGCCCGCATCCTCGGCATAGAGGCAAAACACCAAACGCACACAAAGGATGTTGAGCGAGCGCAAGGTCTCGGCATCAGTCTTGTCGATGTATTGCTCCAATAAAGCATCATAAATCAGGCCGACGATTTCGCCTGCTTTCACACTGACTTCCAACTCGCGTTTCAAATGGTCATTTTCCTCATCCACAAGGAATTGCAGGCGATAGTATTCCTTTTCGAGGTTTTCCAAAAGGATTTTCTGCGGCTCGCCCTTGGGCCGTTCCATGTCATACACCCAAAACTCGCGGAAGTTACAGGTCACAATCCAACGGGGACGTAGGCTGTAGGGCAGTTTGGCAGAGTATCGCTTCGCTTGCTGGAACGGGGTCAAAAACTTTCCGTCCGACTGTTTGATGGGTTCGCCAAGGTCTTTTTCGATGGATTTCTGCTCAATCATCACATGGGTGCGGGGAATGAAAGCGTCGATGAAAGCGGTGTGGTCGAGTTTCACCTGTTGCTCAAATGACAGAAATTCAGACGGTTTCTGGATGCCGAAAACCTGTTCGAGCAGTTCGACCCCAAAAATTTGGCTTTCGCCTTTCTCGTAGCCTTTTCCCTGCCAGCGGGCGGCGAATTCCTTTGCGGCTTTTTGTTGTTGGGTTGTGGTCATTGTTGATGGGTTTGTTCAGTTGTAAATTTCATCGCCTCCTCCAACCGCTCCGTAGCCTTCCCCCAGTCATAAACCCGATTAGTGAAGTCAAACCCCGCTTGGGCAATCTGTTCTGCTTTTTCGGTATCGGTCAATAAAGTGATGATGTGTTGCGCCATTTCTTGGGCATTGCTGCCGATGAGGATTTCTTCGTTGGGTTTTGCGCCCAAAGAGGCGTTAGCCAAGGGCGAGGTGATGGCGGGCAGGCGCATCGACATGGCCTCCAACAGTTTGTTTTGCAGACCCGTGCCAATCCGCATTGGGGCGATGAAGACGCGGCTTTGTGCGTAGGCGTCGCGGATGTCGTCCAACCAGCCGCTGACGATGATTTTGTCCGAAGCGGCCTTTTTCACCTTCGGGTCGGGGGTGGCACCGGCGATGTAAAGGGTTGTTTCGGGCCGCGATTTCCACACGATGGGCAGGATTTCGTTGGCCAAATATTCCACGGCGTTCACGTTGGGCGGATAGCTCATATTGCCCGTGAAAACGAGGTCGTATTTCTTCTCGCGCTCCATCGGCTTGAAAAAGTCGTGGTCCACGCCGTTGGGGATGATGAGGATTTCGTCGCGTTTATCGTGTGGGAACAATTTGCGGTCAGGCTCGCTGATGATGGTGCGCACATCGAAATCATCGAAAATGGCAGCTTCGTAATGCTTCAATCGGCGGTACTCCATATTATATATAGGGCGCGTCGCAAACGAGGCAATGTCGGCGCGACGTTTCATCCCGTAAGAGAAAATATCCTGATAATCAATGGCTTTCGGAATGTTTTTGTGGCGGATGTATTCGGCCACGCGCAGCAGTTGCCCATACAGCATGTCAGGTTTGTGTTTGGTTATCAGTGCGTTGACTTTCTTGGCGGCCTTGCGGTTGTAAAAATAGCCGCATTGCATGGGCAGCCCCTTAAAGAAAGCGCGAACAAGTCCCAAAAGGATTTGCAACTTGTTGAATCTGATAAAGTTGATGGACTGGCAATAAGGCTGCAAGGCTCGAAAAGCGTCCTGTTCGCTCACCTTGGCGTTATCATTCAAGGCGCAAAGGACGATTTCGTTATGCTTCGCGAGTTGCTTTATCTGGTTGAAAGCCCGCAACTTGTCGCCTTTTTCGAGTGGATAGGGTATGCGGGGCAGAAGTACGAATATCTTCATCTCGTAGGATTTAGGGAGCAAATTTAAGGAATATTTTATTATGGCACGCAGAATACGCAGAAATCGTAGATTCGACGTAGTCAATTAAGTGAATCGCAATGCGACGCAAAATATAGCCGGCAGGTTCTGCGGATTCTGCGATTTCTGCGTGAAATAAACTCGTATTCAGCGTGAAATTACAGGAAAGTTATCTTGCTTCCCGGCTTGATTTGCTCATAAAACATCAAAAGCCGTGCGATAATCTTGCGGTTGTCGTAGGTTTCTTCCACCAATTTCCTCGCGGCTTGGCCAATCCTGACGGCGATTTGCGGGTTCTCGTTGATGCTGCGGATGGCTTCCACCATCTTGGCCTTGTTTTCGGCAATGATGAGGTTCACTTCCTCGTCGTAAAGGATGCCTTCGGCCCCCACGCGGGTGGTGATGACGGTCTTGCCCATCGCCATCGACTCGATGATTTTGATGCGGATGCCGCTGCCCGAAAGCAGTGGCACTATGGCTACGTCATGCTCGGCTACAAATGCCTTAGCGTCAGGCACTTCGCCGATGACATTGATGTGCTTGTTTTTCAGTGCGGTCAACCATTCGGGCATGTTGCGGCCTGCCAAATGATACACGAAATCGGGGACTTTTTCGATGGTCTTGGGCAGCACTTCTTCAATGAACCAACGAATACCTTCCTCGTTGGGCATCCAGTTCATGGAGCCGATGTGGTAGAACTTGGGCTTGCCTTCAATCTCGTATTTCGGTGTAAACTCCTCTGGATAAACGCCATACGGGATGTCGATGATGGGCTTGGAGCAGTATTTTCGGAAATAGGCTGCGTCCTTGCGAGTGATGGCGGCAATGCCGTCGACGGTTTCCAAAGCGGAAAGTTCATATTCCTTCAAAGTCTTTTCCAAGTGGTTGATATACCATCGTTTAAGGAAAAACTTCGTCTCCTTGGCGATACGCTCCCAAATCTTGTGCTCCACATTGTGGGCACGCATCACAATCATGGCTTTCGAGTGGGCGCGGATGTCCTCAACATAGGGTGCCATGAAGAGCATTTCCAACTGCACCACGTCAAAATGCTCGTGTTTCAGCACTTCTATTAGCCTGTTTCTGAAGTCTTTGGAAACGAAACGCTCCACATGGTAGGATTTTTTGGTGAACAGGTTGAGAAACGCCTTCGCGGGTCTGACGCGCAGGTCGACATTGATGAGTTCGATGCCCGTTTTCCGCTTGTATTCTTCGGGAATGTCGCTTTCCTTGACATGGAATTTCTCGCTGTTGACCGCCAATATCTTGACCTGATGACCCGCTTCGAGCAGGCCGGTGATGATGCTGTTCATGGCCATCGGGCCGCCTTCGGAGGCAGGGTAGGGGGGCTTGTTGCAGAGGAGGAGTATTTTCATGTTGGTTGTTGATCGTTGAATTGTTGAATTGTTGTTTTGTAGGGCTGTCGTATTATGGCAGCCGTTCATGTGTCTACTATGGCAGCCGTGAGTTTTATGTAGATGTTTCAACGTTGTTGTCACGCTTTCTCTTGAACAATTTCTGGAAGAATTTCTTCCAACTGTCGCCGTCGAACAGGGCTGCGTCGGTGGTGGCCTTGAAGGTGAAAAACAGGCCCACGGGCAGCAGTACGATGGACGAAATCCATACGCCGAGGAACATGTTGAGGCCGCCAAAAACGGCCATGCGCTCGCCGATGGTGGAGATGATGTAATAGACCACGAAAAACAGCACCGAAATCACCACGGGCAGGCCCAAGCCGCCCTTGCGGATGATGCTGCCCAATGGCGCACCGATGAAGAAAAAGATGATGCAGGCGATGCTCAAGGTGAATTTCTTGTGCCACTCCTTCCGATGCTTGTTGATGTTCTCGGTATGCGAATTGAGGTCCATTTTGTTGAAAGCCACGTTGTCTTTGGCGTTTTGCGCGGTGCCAACGGCCATGTTGACGATGGCGGTGCGCGTTTCGCCTTCGTAGTGGTCGAGCAGGGGCCAGCGGAGGATGTGGCAGGTGTCGGTGGCGAGGGTGTCGGCCACCAAACTGTCATTTGCGGCCAAGGCCTTTTTCGGTTCGGGGAGGGTGAGGCTTTTATAATTGGCCCATCGTCGCTCAAAGCCTTGAGTGAACGACTCTTGCTTGCTCACCTGCCGCCGTTCCAACGAGTCCAAAGAGGCGGAAAGTTGGCGGATGTTCATCATTTGCTGGTACGACTTGTACATGTCCTCGCTCGATCGCGTCATGTCAAACGAGGCGAGGCTGAACTTGAGTTGCTCTTGCTTGAACGACATGCGCTCGAAGGGTCGCGTTTCCTTGTAGTTGTCGGAGGTGGTGATGTCGGTGTAGTTGTGGCCGTTGTAGAGCGTGAAAATGATGTTGCGCTGGTTGGGGCTCATGGTCATCATGCCCGAGTCGGCGGAGATGATTTTGGTGTTGCCGTTATGGTCGTTGTGGTCGTAAATCTTCACGCCGTAGATGCTGCTGCCGTCCTTTCCTTTCCGCTCCACATAAATCACGTAGCCCTCGATGTCCTTGTAAAACACTCCTTCCTTGATGTTGAAGGCCAATTTTTGCCGTTGCACGTCGGTCAAGAGGGTGCGCCATTTCAGGGTGGCTATGGGGATGAGACTGTTGGAGATGAAGAAGGCCAATACGCTGAGAACCAACGAGAAATAGAGCAAAGGACGCATGGCACGCCACATGGATATGCCCGAGGCTTTCATGGCTACCAATTCATAATGCTCGCCAAGGTTGCCGAAACACATCAGCAAGGCCAACAGCAGGGCCAACGGCAGCGACATGGGAATGGCCGTGATGGAAGTGTAGAACAAAAGTTCAGCTATAATTTTGATTTCCAAACCTTTGCCAACCAAATCGTCCACATAGAGCCAAACGAATTGCATCACCCAAATGAACACCACAATGAAGAAAGTGAGCACAAAAGTACCCAAAAACGACTTGATGATATATTGGTAAAGTTTCTTCATTTTCGATAAAAGAACGCTGCAAATTTAGAAAAATTCTACCTTTGCCGAAAAATTACATGCACTATGAACCAACTTGATTATTTGAAAGGCCTCAATCTGGCCATCACGATTAGCGCCAAGGACGGCGAAATCCTTTACCAAAACGACAGCAGCATCGAAGTGAACGGCGACGCCCGTGGCCGCGACCTGATGAAATGCCACAACGAGCGTTCGCAGCAAATCATCCGCCACCTGCTTGACGATGCCGCAACCAATGTCTACACGATTTCCAAGAAAGGAAAGAAGAAACTCATCTACCAAACGCCGTGGTACGAAGACGACGACAGACAGGTGGTTGGCGGACTCATCGAGTTCTCCATCATCCTGCCTGACGACATGCCGCATTACGACAGGGGCTGACCCCTGTCGTAATGGACTACGGATTTTCTGTAGGCAATTTCAAAAAAATCCAAAAATTGCTATTTTTGCAGCGGAAAAAAACCATATCGCCATGCTACCCATGAGACTCTACACCGCCGGCATCGCCGATTTTGAACGCATCCGTCAGGATGGACGCATTTACATTGACAAGACAGACCTTATCTACAAACTGACGAGAGAATCACAATTCGTCTTCCTCAGCCGTCCGCGAAGGTTCGGCAAGTCGTTGCTTTGCAGTACATTGAAATACTATTTCCAAGGCCGCAAGGACTTGTTTGAAGGCTTGGCCATCGGCGAGTTGGAGAAGGAATGGAAACAACATCCCGTGTTGCATTTCGACATGAGCGCGTGCAAGAAC
>CACXQO010000014.1 GCA_902769815.1 uncultured Bacteroidia bacterium
GCACGCCTGTTTGCAGAAAACTTGATAAAGACGGCGCAGCAAGAAGTCGTCCTCATCGACAATTACATCGACGCTTCTGACTTTGACATCCTTGAATGTCGAAACGCCAACGTGGAGGCGACCATTTTTGTGGAACGAATCACCCCTGCCTTGTTGGTATTGCAGTCCGATTGCCTCATGCAGACTGGCCGCAAAACCGAACTACGAGCCACACGCACACGAGTACACGACCGCTTCCTTATCATCGACAACCAGGTCTATCACATAGGCGCATCGCTCAAGGACCTGGGACGAAAACTTTTTGCCTTTAGCAAGATGGGATTGGACAAGGCGTTGCTTATGGGACAAGTGACCTGAAACGGCAATAGCAAGAGCCAACTAATCCAACGACTCGGGAAGATTTTTCTCTTTTTATAGAAGCTAAACAGCCATGTCATGCCAGCGTGGCCAGGTGCGGCGGGCATCTATGGCTGCGGCCTATCATTGTCACCCGTCTTATTGTGAAAGCCCGAAACTGCGTATCGGGGTGTAGCAGGGTCGCCCCTTCGGGGCTTTGGACTGCCGGAGAGTACCTACCGGGGTGCTGCCGTAGGTCACGACCTACGGTAAAGGGAGTTTAGCCCCTTCGGGGCTGGGCTGCCGCGACCTACATTTTCACAGAACGGCTACACCCGCACCACTTGCCGTCATAGCGGGTATAGACCTGCCATCTCTTCCGTTTTTTATACATCAAACTCCAAATCCCTCAAATCATTTAACAACGTCGAAAAATATTCTTTTTTATTTCCATCTAAATCATAATAATTGTTTTTAGCATTTCTAAACCAATTATACAACTTTAAATCGGACGAAGGTTTTGGCAGGGAAAAAGTAGATTCAACAAATTCACGGAAATTTTTGCAATTTGTCAGAAACTCATATTCGATACCGTTTTGAGGCAAGTTTTCATACTTTTTAAATAGTTCTTTTAATCTATCCATCTGAACTTGTTCATACGAATAAGATTGTTCATTAATTACTCTCCATAGCCAGCGGGCAATTGAGCTCTCTTCAACGCCGCCACTATTAAATGGAAATCTATTATAAGTGCTTATAAACATTTCCAATTGCTCAAGTCTTTCGTCAAATGTATATCTAGCAACATCTTCTGAGACCACAAAGTCTTCTTTATATTTTTTGCTTGATAATCCATAATAACCACCAATAAATAACACAAATTTTTCTTGTTCTACATACATATTAGAAACAATGCTTTTTTTATTTGTATTTGGATAATAAACCAAAACCTGTTTCATTAAATCATCAATATGGACTGGATTGTCGTTTTCTGTCAAAATCTGTATTATTAACTCTCTAATGCTTCCATAATACACATTTTTCCATTCAGCCAAACCATATATTGAAGTTTTACCAATGGCTTTAATCCTTTCTTCGTTCAAAACAAAACTTCTGATTTGATTTGGATGCTCGTATTTTATATCAGGATACTTTTGTTTTAATTCATAAAACAATTCTTCTAAACTTAATGGAGATCCTTTTTGTCTTAGTATTTGATATAATTCTTCCCTAAAATTTATCCTAATCTGTGGAAAAGCAATATACCCGTCACTATCAATTTCTAATTTATACGCTCTTCGTATTATTTCCGTTAAAAGATGCTTGTATTCTTCTTTATCTTTATTTGGAATATCCGTCAAGAAGCCATCAACGCTAAAACTGTAATCTTCTGAATATCTTACAACCATCATTCTTTCAATTTGACGGCATATTGACGATAATAATTTAGGAAAATCCAAACGCTTAGGGATAAGATAAATCCAGCCCTTAGTTTTTTTCAAGGAAAGAGGGAAAACATAAGAACAAATTGTCATAACAGAATCAAAGCCAATATCAAGTTTCTCAGCAGTAACTATCTTTGAAATCGCCTCGCATCCCGGGTATAATATTACATTGTTTTCTAAATTGTATTTTTTCCATTCAGAAGACTCAATTAACCATTTAGATGGCCCTTTTGATGCAATCTGTCTAACACGTTCTCTCGACAATCCAAACAATTCTCCTATTTCTTCCAATGTCTTTCTATGCCCATCATACAATCCATTCAACATGGCAAACACACAATCTTCTCTTTTGTCAGACGACGAAAAATATTGAATAAGTATGAAAAACATAGGATAATGACCGTATTCCAAATTGAAGTTATAAACAAACTCTCGCTGACTTTTTAGTAGGAACGGGAACTTTGTAGAAACATATTTTGAAATCAATTCAGAATCGTCACACGACAAATAACTGTAAAAGGCAGTTTTGAAATCTTTTAAAAAATTAAACAGTTCAATACAAGTAAGCCTCATCATTTGCCCTGGAAACAATTCTTTTTCCAAATCTTTTTGAGAAGCATTAAAAAAAGTCAATGCCCTAATATAATTAGGCATTGCCTCTATTTGTGCCCGCCTTGCCCTCTTTGGCAACTGTTTAATCCTATCTTCATAATCCGATTCAATAATTCTTCTTATTAATTCCGTTAATGTCTTGTCATTATTATTATCAATTTCAAGATTCTCATCAACAAGAGGCATTATTTTCTTATTAAGTATCAGTATTTTGCATTGTTCAATATCAGACAATCCAAGCATATCAATATTGTTGCAAATCAGAGTTAGTAATTGATAGCAATCTTTCCTTAATTTGTCGTTTTCTATCTTCAAAATATCCAAGACAAAACTATGAATTTCTTTACTAAACAAAGAGTAATATTTACTTGGTGTATCGCACAGCCTTTTGAATTGTTCTACATCTTCAGAGCCAATACTTGATAATATAATATTATAATTATCAGTCACAACTTTACTAATTTGCTCTGGAAGAGAATTGAATAGCGTTTCTTGGTTTGAAATGCTTAACTTACTCTGAAAACAAACTTTTTTCAAAACGTCTTCCAATTCTTTAACCGTCTTTTTTCCGCAATTTCTCAAATCGAGCAAACTATGCCCTTCTTTCACATACCGCGACAATTCACCAACTGTATTAATATCATTGTATATACAACAATTCAATGCTCTAACAGAAATCACATCACGAAAATGCAACTCAGACAAAGCAAGTTCCTCAGCAAACTGAACATCTTTAATTGCATCATCAGTAGGATGTAAATTCTCAAACCTTAGCAATCTGTTTAATTCTTGAACTGACGTTTTTCCACATCCTTTCATTTTTATTATTGGTTGGTTATTGCTAAACATTATCAAATCACCAATGGAATTAATACCAGCCTTTACACAACAAATATAAGTCTTTTGGGATATTATTCCGTTATGACAAACCTCTTTTAGTTTTGTGTCGACATTAATTATCATACATTCTAATTCTTTTCTTTTGGCAAAGCGTCAAACTCTTGTTTGAGTTTATACAACTCATTCCCTTCGGTAATAATATCTTTTCTGAAATTTACATAATACCCCAATAATCCCTTAGACAAAGGATTCTCCACTTTATTGATTTCCGTTTCTGTGAAATTGTTGATATGAATAATTTCTAGCACTTCCTTCCATTCATAATCATTCAACGAGGATTTACAAAGATTCCAAGTTTTTCTCCAATGGTCAGTTCCTTGTAATCCCTTACTGTCAAGCCATTTAAAGAAAAAACGATACAAAATAAAAGTCTCGGGCATTTCAAGTAATTCAAAATATTCATCTTCGGTTTTACCAAAAGCCTCCATAAAAAACTCTTTTCCTCGCCCCACTTTTCCTTTGGTACTATTGAGTATTGCCTGAATCGCGCGAATGTATTTCCTGTTCCAATGCCTTCCAATATAATCGCGATTGTGTGAATAATCTTCGTCGTCGTTTGCTCCTTTGGTAAGAGGATGGTATTTCATCGGAAACGAATAAATATTTACTCCCAACTCATCGCATAGTTCTACATTGATCTTTAATCTTTTATACAAATCAACCGGTTCGTCTTCATAATTATACAGAAGATAATTTGAAAAATCAGTAATACCAGCTTCTACACACCAACGCAATGCCTGATTATATTGAGGAAATGTTTCAATGTCATCAAAAGCAATTCTCAATGGTTTAATTGCTATTTTTGCCAATAAACCTGCTTTTTCTTTTGTAAGCAATCTCGCATCAACACCTTGGTTGAAATCAACATACCTTTGTCTAGCGATAGGATGAAAATGTTTGTCGTGGATGGGCTTTAATTCATCATAGGCAGCAATGAGATTCTCCTTCTTTGTTGTTGACAGCTTGTTGATATGGTACCTATCAATAATTCTATATACCTGAAAAGACGCTTCTCCCTTCAATTTACTATAGAAAGACATAATCAGCTCCTGACTTTTACGGATGTACGCTCTATCATTTCGCCCTTCTTTCAAATTTCTAATAGAAATGTCAAGCATATTTGGTTGAGTATATGTTGAACCTTTTCCAAATCCTGAGCAAACAATATCGTCAATTATTTTAGAGAAATGCTTAGACGCTAAAACATTATTATCCATAAGCAGCAAGTCCTTTTGGTCGCCGTATATTTCTCGGACTTGCTCAATCCTATCTTTCAACGGAATATAAGGATTATATACTGGCTCAAGAATGGGAACTGCACAAAACGGGCATCGCCTTACACACCCCCTTGTTATATATCCATAAAAAGCATTTGACATCGGATATTTATACTCTATTTCGTCCAAAATGGAATAATCCAAAGGGAGGTTGTCTATTATCAAATTGTTACCTTTGTCAAATTCTCCAGGTGTGGAAAGAATACCTTTCGTAATACTGACTTTATTACCGACAGCCTTTCTCAATTCTTCCGTCTGAATGGAAGCCAACACTCCGCCGATATTCAAATCCTCTTCTCTTTTCACCAAAAACTTTGCAAAATTGATCGTGTCAATCGTTATATCCCAATAAAAAGTGAATAAAGTCGTAACCGCCACCCTATCCCATTCTGGATTCTTTTTCCATTCATCATTCCAATAATAATTCTTCGCTTCCACTATTTTTGAAGTGATGATAATATCCAAATCTGAATCCTTCGTGTTGATTGCCTCAATATATTCTTTCCGCCTTGTCTTTATATAAAGCTTTATTTCCTCTTTGCGAAGGAACCAGTCTATTGTATCGTCAATATAATCTAGTTCTTCGACGCAACGGTCGGCAATCCTATCTATTACGAACTTCTTGAGGTCTCCTTTGAAGAAAGTCACATCCCAACCACCAATAGTTTTATAATATGTTGATATTTTCATCAACCCAACTGGTGGAAACTTGTTGGAATAATTAGGTTCTATTAACAGTACCTTTTTATTCATTTCATTTTTCCGGCTTCGTTAACCAAATCTTTGACTACAAGTTTTTTCAATTGATTCACAAGCGCAGCATCATGATCGTTTTTTGGGCAGTTTTTGGTCAAAGACCTAAAAACCCTTCTCAAAAGCCAAATCTCTTCAGGAGAAAGCAGGTTCTCCAATGGAGCCAAATCAACATTTGATAACAACGGCCCAGTTTTCTCTTTATTCTCTTTACAATCATCATTTCTATTCATTGAGAACACAAATGACGTTTGACTATCCTGACTATTGTTTTTAGGGACGACAACAGACTCTTTTTTTGGATTTTCACCTACAACGCTAGTATCGCCACTTATTGTGTTGACAACAGGATTTGAAACAGTTTCCTTACTTTCTATGATTTCTAACGATGTGTTCTTTGAAATTTCAGCCTTGGTTTCCTCTACTAATCGATTTACATCATCCCAATCATCTTTATATAATTCAAGCATATTGTGAACAGAGCCTTGGGAATGAGTTCTAATCAATTTGTTGAATTTATCTCTACCTTTATTATCTATTTTATCTTTTGCTTCAGGTGTCAATTCCTGTTTCTTTTTTATTATATCCACACCCTCTGTCATGCTTTTAATGCAAACCTTTGCTTCATTTGCTTTTTTATATAGTTTTGTGAGTTCAGCAAATTGATTTTTTAAATATACAATGAATCTTCTTTTTGTAGGTGTATCAGCCAGTCCATCACGAGCAGCATTTGGATACAAATCATTATGTGTGATGTGCAATTCTCCATAAAAATAAGAATTTCCTCTTTCCTCCGACCAATAATTGCGACCTGTCAAAAGATTACGATCTCCTATTTGAATATTATGTTTCCGCAAACGAATTCCAGCCAATGAATCTGTTGAAGGAATTTGAATTGAGAACTTCGTTAAAGCATACCATCCCCATGCAAGTTCTCCTAATACTTGGTCTCTAATTTGGAAAAACTCTATTCCTTCAATATCATCACCAGTTCCCGTGACACTAAGCCCATATTGTTTTTGTATTCTATGGCCATTCACTATAACTTGAACTTTTTTAATTAAGTTCATTCTATTTTTAAACTCAACATTCTTTTCAACACTATCATATATTACATTATTATCAAATTCATCTCGGAACTCAACTGGAGCCACCTCGTTCAAATAATTGACGACCTCTTGCTTATCCAATAAATCATTGTATTCGCTCTTTACCTGTTCAAGTGAAACGACAAAATAATGTTTGTTTGCCTCCTCTTCATAATTTGATTTCGTTGCTATCTTACTCAATACTTCAGAGGCTAAATAATCATCATTGTCATCCAACAATTTTGTGGCCAAATCCACATCAAGTTCTATTTTTGTGCCAGCCTTTTCGCCATAATAACTAGTCTCAAAGATGAGTTTGTGGCAAAAACCAGCACCTACTAATCTGCCTATTCCATAAAAACCAGCTTGATTGATTCCGTCTTTATCATTCCTTGAAACATCCAACAACACTGATTCTGACAATTGACAGGGAATCCCTGTACCATTATCTTTTATTTCAATCTTTCTATTTTCCCTATTGATTTCAATGTCAACAAATCCGTCTTTTGTTTGAGATAACAATCCTTCCACAACAGCTTTGTTGATTGAATCAAACGCATTTTGAACATATTCGCGATATATTATTCTTGCATCCGAATACATTGAGAACATCAATTGCTTTAAAATGTTCTTTTTAATCTGTGGTGTGTAATTAGTTGCCATACCCTTTATTTATCTATATTATCCATTTGGGAATTGCTTGTAAACTGGATTAGGAAATTTCACATTTACCAAAGACCTTAAAGCAGGATTGGATATGATATACTCTCCTTGCGAAAGACGAGTCATCATATTCTGAAATGTCTTCGGAATGTATTTGTAGTCTGCTTTTGACACTTCAATAGCGTTAGTTCGTCCGTATGCTTGTGTTGCACAATTGCCCTTAACTCTATCATGAATAGCACTTCTGAATTGCTCAACCGAAACCATAATTATCCCCAATGAACGACCTCTTTCGGCAATATCAAGTAATTGTTTAAGTATAGGAGAATTTTTAGGAACATCATTTGAAGCATATTTATTCAGTTCATCAACAAACAGTATTACTTTGTTAGGTATATCATCCCTTTCTGCCCCAAGTTTTAAATCATAAATGGCTCTCGCCACACTTCCAAACACAAAACTTTGTGTGTTTTCATCAAGTCGTGCAATATCAATAACCATAACCTGATTTGGTTTCAATTTGTATTGAATCTCATGGCACAACTCTACTTCGTCTTTTACCGTATTTTTTGCAAATACATCATTCGACAATGCTTTTGTTATGCAACGTTTGAATTTTCTCCAACTTGCCACTTGAATTTCATTCCTTTGTCCCCCATTACTTCCAGTTTTCGTGCATTTATCCACTTCTGTTTTAAGAGTTTCCCACTTTTCAATATTATTGAATCCTCCTTCTTGATTAATGATATAATTGACACAACTTTCAAGTGTGCCCGAACTATCATCTTCATTGGCAAGCAAAAGATCCAACTTGTCTTGGTTTTCACCAAAAGTAAATTTATATGTATGAGCAACGCCTTTCATTCTCTGATTTTCAACATCACTTGCCAAAGCGTATGATTGAACTTTTGCTGGATCATCTTTACTATAAGGATAGTAATAATGCACATTCTCAAAAGGTTGGTCGGAAAGTCCTAAATCAGAATAGATTGCTTTGTCTGAGTCATCTAATTCAGGATTAGGTTCATCAATTGCCATCAAGTCTCTTCCCTTAACATTAAAGAAAACAAATGCTGCGGTCTCACCGCCTTCCATTTTGAATTTATTCTGAATGGCTCTTAGCAGAAACATTGAATACGATGTTTTAGCCGCAAGTCCTGAAATTCCAGAAATGTTAATGTGTGCTCCATCTGGGCCTATTAGAAAATGAGAATTCAGTAAGACTTTAACCTTAATCCGCTCTTCTCCTTGATACATTTGAAGATACCCACAAACTAAAGGGTTTTTCACCTCATCTTCAGTTAGCCCCAATGCTTGCTTGACATCTTTCTCACTACACAATGAAACTTGTTGGCCATTAAGAACGGGTGTATAAATGTCTTTTGTGTTTGAAACCACACGTGCTTTTACATAATTCATCCCAAGCCTGTTCATATTTCCGATTCTCTCATCAACACTTCCAAAATCACTAGAAATATAACTTGTAAAATGGCTTGGAGCATCTGTAATGTGATTGATTTCTTCAATTACTCCATAAGAAACTGATTCATTTTCATGCTTGACTTTTACAATATCAAAAGGACTCAAGATTTGCTTTTTGTCGGTCCAAAAGTAGAAGTCATCAATTGTCGATGGAAACTTTTCAGTTGCCGATACTTTTCCAATTATTCTTTCCATATCAGAATAAATTTAATACTATTTCGCTGTTAATGTATTTCGATTTGCAGTAGGTTTCTGTCAGATATACAGGATATAAATGGTTTGCCCATCGGGTATCATTTCCGTAACAAACCGGATAAGCCTCATTTATCAGGTTCGCGCTAATACTGTTTATCAAATCTGTTTGGATAAAATCACCTTCATTAAGTATTACCATTTCACATTTTACAATGTCAGAAAAATTGGTTTCACTGAAATCGTCTTGCCTCAATCTAAGGTACCACACTGCGTATTCCTCTCCGTTAAAATCAGATTTATATCTGTACACTTTAGTTCTTTCGTGAGGTTTTAGTCCTGCAATTGTCTTTGACAACTTATGCCCTTCAAAATCAGGAATCAGTTCGGGATCAAAACTCTTGGAAACACCAACAACATAGCGATAGTTTTCTCTATATTTCAAACGTTCTTCCTCGCTTTTATTTCTACCAGAATTATATTCCAAAGACCCATCTTTTATCAAATAATGAGAAGAATCAAGTCTGTTTTCAGTACAGAGTTGGGCAACCAACTCTTGCTCTTTATTTGTCATTTGAGTCTGAATCACAGATACCGCTCTATTTTTATAACTATCTTTACTATTAGCAGAATAAGAATCTATTCTATCCGTTTTATACAATAATAACTTGCTGAATTTCAAATTAGATAGTTTGACAAAAGCCAAATCTTTAATCTCAGTATTGATTTTTTCGCAATACAACCTGCAATAGTTTTCTCCTTCATCATCATAATCAAATTCATCTGGAAGAGCAAGCACCAAATCATGACATAATCTGAAAGGCTTAAACGTATCTCTATCTTGTCTTTCGCAACAACCAACTACTATTTGACCAGCCAAGAATGGAAATATCCTTTTACCAATGGAAATGTCATCAACTTTATATGTATGTCTTGAACCATCCAAAAAATAAGCAAAAATTGGTCTTATCCTTTTTAATTGACCATCTTTTATTAGAACTGAAGGGACTCTTGTTTGGTCGCTTTCTGCGAACTTGCTTGCTTTAACCGATGAAGAAGGTTTGTCATCATAGTTAAGAATATCATAATCAGTTGTTTCCAAAAAAAACTTTTTGGTCTGATAGCAATGATATACGCCCTTACCACTATTCTCTATATAGTTTAAAATTCTACCCATTTATAATCAAAATGCAATACGGCGCAAAGATAATGACTTTTCAAAACACGTCAACAAAAAAAAATGATTTTTTTGAAGAATCTACAGCCATATCATTTGAATTTACCCTCAATTTTGATTAGTTTCCTCCTACCCAATAACAAAACCATCAATGTAAAATCCCCAAACTCTTTTCCATTTCTTCATTCTAAATTCTAATGCCTCCTACCTCGCTTGTTACTTCCTAGCCTAAAGATTAGCCCCGCTCTTTTCAGTGTTGCCTGATGACGCTTCACATTGCCTCCGAAACGCCAAGTTGGGCGGCATAGCCAGTGCAATTGATATTTTTCAATCCCTTCGCCTCAATCCTCCTTTATGATTTCCCAATGTCCGTATGTCTTGCCTCCAACCCGCTCAATTAGTCTTGCCTTTTTAGGCAACGCGAAATGAGATTTGATTGTGCGTTCAGAAATGCCCAATTCTGCACTTAATTCGGCGAGTGTTGCATTGGGGTTACGGCATATAGCCTCGTATGTCCTTTGGGCGGTCTTCGGGCAGTCTTCGGGCAGTCTTTGGGCAGTCTTTGGGCAGCCTTTATGCGCATCTTCCTCGTTGTTTGCTTTATTGGACATTATGTCAAAAGCACCTTCTTTCTGTGTGCTTTCTTGACCTTCTACCACAGTTGCGTTCAAGTTCACGTTGTTCCTTTGGAATGTAACCAAAACGCCCCCTTGCTTCGATTCAATAGAGGGTTTCGGAAGCCCCGCAGCCATAAAGCCGTCGCATATCTTTTGCCAGCCTCGCCCCCAAGATTCCTTGAACTCTATGTTTTGGTTTTCTGTGTTCATAAGCATTGTCATTCAGTGTTGTTACTATTCTTGCCGATGATTTCCCAATGTCCGCCCTTGTCGGGGCCTACGCGGCGGATGACGCCTTGGGCTTGAAGATTGCGAAGATGTTCCTGTACGTTTCGAGGAGCAATACCTACCTCTTCCGAAATAGTCCGTGCAGATGCATAGGGATTTTTCCATACAATTTTTACTATACGCCCACGCATCGTAGGTAACTTTTCTACGATGCTTTCTACGATGTTTTCTGCGATGTAATTTGTATGGTTTTCTGTATGGTTTTCTATCCTTTCAACAGCGCGAAATTTAAGCATAATATCGCCAGGATGCACGGTGTATTCAGGTTCTGGAATGCCGTAATTCTTGCAGAGTGTGCAGATCTTTTCTATTCCGCGCCCCCAACTTTCGATGAAACCCGCGCGGAAAAAAGTGTTGGCAATGTCGGGGTTGTGCGGCAGCGAGCGGTGCTTCTGCATAAGCGTTTCGGCTGTCCAAGTGTCGGGGAAGACGCAATCGTTGCTGATGTAGAGTTTGTCGCTGTAAACGCTTATCTGAATGGGTATGCCTGCCGAAAAATCTTGGTGGATGAGAGCGTTGAAGATGGCTTCGCGCACAGCGTCTTTGGGGTAGGGATAGTGTTCGATGCGCGTGATGTTGTCGTATGAAATTTCGGCAATCAGGTATTTGGTGTAAAGCAGGTCGATGGTGCGCTCGGCCTGCATCATAAGCGAGCCGTGAATCTCGTCTTGATAGCGTATGTCGGCATCGTTAAGGAAATACCCAATCTTGACCCAAGAGCCGGTAATCCACTTTTCGGGGTTGCGGTGAAACAACAAGATAGCGGCCCTTTTCAGCTTGCCGTCGTCATAAAGGTTAAGGCTTTCCAACAGTTGTTTGCGGGAAAGTCTCAAGTCGTCTTCGCTCATACGTCCGCTTCGGATGGCCTCGCGTTTGAAAATGTCGAAACTCTCTTTGTCCAAATCTTCTTCCGTCACATTCTCAATGGGAACGGAATCCCACGTCTTTCCTGTTTTCTTCAGCAGGAAACGGGTAAGCGCCGTGCCTTGAAGAAGCTGTTTGGTGCTTCCGCTTCGGTAATGGTATTCGCCCCTGTAGTTCACGGGATATTCGTGAACAGGGACGGAGATGACCACGACTTCCTTTCCATCCGTGACGGACAACTCAACATCCACAACGATTCCCATGGTGTCGCGCACCTTATTGGGAATGTCTTCCATGAGTTTCTTGGCATTCTTCACGCCGACAACAATTCCATCGTCATCAATGCCGATAAACAGTTTGCCACCCTGCGCGTTGGCAAAGCCGCAAATCCACTTCAGGTATTCGTCGCGCCAAGATTCCTTGAACTCTATGTTTTGGTTTTCCGTGTTCATGCACCTAATGGGGATTATTGCCTGCAAAATTACGTTTTTTACAAAACCAACACAATGCCTAATAATTATACCCCTTCCCCATCTTCATCTTTTCGGTTGGGTAATGGCCAAGATAGACGATACCGAGGTTGCCATCGATGGCAATTTTGTCGCCCATTTGCAGTTGGTGGCCGTTCAGTTCGCCGCAATGCTTCTCGTCGTACACCTGCAATTCAATGCAACTCACCACGCAGACTTTTCCGAGGCGCACTGCCGTCACCGCCGCATGGGAAGTGGCACCGCCGCGAGCCGTCAAGAGGCCGTCACAGTCGAAAATCATGCCGATGTCGTTGGGCACCGTGTCAGGACGCACGAGAATGACTTGGGCTTCGGGATATTGCTCTCTCAAAGTCTTGATGTCGATTTCGTTAAAGGCTACAAGGCCATTCATCGCGCCTCCACCGATGCCCATGCCGCGCCCGATTTGCTTCATTTCGTCGGGGGCTTGCACGAAAGCGTTCACCTCGTCCTCCAGTTTCAAGTCTTGGTCGCGGATTTGCAGGATGTGGAAATCCTCGGGACGGTCTGACTCGAAAGTAAACTCCATTTCCTGCGGGCTATATCCCATATTCTCAGTCAATTGCTTGGCTATGGCGTAAATCTTCCAATAGATGTCAGGCAAAAGCGTCTGCATCGAAGGTCCATCAAGATTGGCCGTAATGCGCTGTGTTTCGCCAATCGGCAAAGGTTTGACGAGGCCACCCACAATGTCCTCACCTTGGCTTCGCATGGTGAAGTCGCCGTAAAGATGCACGCCCGGACGCTCGCGATGCGGGTTTTGCGTGAATACCACTCCCGAACCGGAAACATCACTCAAGTTGCCGAAAATCATCTGCTGCACGATGACCGCCGTACCCCAATTCTCGGAAATGCTGAGATGACGACGATAGGCCAAGGCCCGCTCGGAATTCCACGATTCGAAGACCATGTTCACGCACTCGATGATTTGCTTGAACGGGTCTTGCTCGAACTCAATACCGTGATTTTCAAGGATTTCTTTGTAGGCATACGCCAATTCCCGCATCACTGAAGGGTCAAATTGGCTCTTTTGCTTCACATTGTATTTCGACTTGAAACTGTTGATTTCCTCATCAAAAACATCGCGGTCGATGCCCTTTGCCATGCCCCAACTTTGCAACAGTCGGCGATAGGAATCCCAAACCGCCCACGACTTATCACTTTGGATTCCAATGGCTTCCACCAATTCATCATTCAAACCGACATTGAGAATGGTGTCCATTGCACCAGGCATGGAAATGGCCGTGCCCGAGCGCACCGAAACGAGCAGCGGGGCTTCGGGATTGCCGAATTTGCGTCCGCTAATCCGCTCCAAATCAGCGATATGCTTACGAATCATGCCGTGGATTTCCGTGCGCAGTTCAGGAATGGTGTTGATAGAATCGTTGCGGCGGAAAGTTTCCGTGGTGATGACAAATCCGGGAGGCACGGGCAATCCATTCAGATAGAGGTTTTTCAGATGGTAGGCCTTGTTGCCGATAAACACTTGGTTGTCCATCATGGGCGTCACTTCCCAGAAGGGGCAAATCAGCATTTCGGAGTTGTAGGTCATGATGTCGCTGATGAGTTTCGGGTCGAGGGTGGCTTCCATCGTGCGTAACGAGTTGAGAATCCGACCGATGAAGTTGTCCAAAGGCTGCATCAGGAAGGCATCGGAGAGCAAGTCGCGGTGGAATTCCTCTGATTTCTTGCTGATTAAGGCCGTAGTTTCGCGCTCGCTGAGTTTCCCTTCGGGGTCAAAAAGTTGTGGGATGACGATTTTCAGCGGATATTCATACGACTTCAGGAAATACTTGATGATGATGCGGCGCACGTCCTCGGCGATGAACTGGAAAATGTTGATATACTGGCCGAAAGAGAAACTCCGCGAAGTCAGTGAGTAGCGCAACATATCCAATTTCGAGTTAAAACTTTGGTTGGTGATGCCGTCCAATTCGAGACCGTTGCGGAAGTATTCGAGGATTCTATATATCTGATTCAGTGTGCGTTCTGAAATGTATTCAAGGTTGATGCTTTGCACCACCTTTTCCATGAGTTGCGTGGCGACACGTTCCAAGCGGAAGGTCAAACCCATAGCCTCAAACTTGTTTTCGCGATAGGTGCCATACATCGACGGGATGCCGATGGCGATATGCCGCTTGTGGTAGATGTTTTCCCAGCCTTCGCTCTGTTCGGGATTGAAAATCACCGTTTTAAGTTGGTTCATAAAGGCATAGATCATCGTCAGCGACTGGCCGAAATCCTTGGCTTTATAGACCTTTTCAAACTTGTCGATTTCCTCGTCGGCAATGAAGGGGAAACTACGCAGCGAACTGAAAATATTGACCGACTCGAAACTGTATTTCTCTCTGAGATAGGCGTATAGGTCGCGAATGTCCATCAGGCGGGCGTGTTCGCGCTGACTGATGTCGTCGTCCAATTCGAGGCGGCGCGAGGCCGAACCGATGAGGTTTTCGTAGTCGTCGCGCGAGAGCATCAAGACATCTTCTGGATTGAGGCACGAGATTTCGCACATCGTCAGCACAAGGTTGTGGACGTGTACAAACCAAGTGCTTTCCTTGTCGATGCTCTCGAAAACGTTGTTCGGCACGATGGGTTTCAAGGCCTCAAGGTTGCCGTCGCTCCAAAACTTGAAAACATCCAACGTCAAGCCAATCAGCGTGTTATTACTTTCCGTGTGGACCTGTTTGCGGAGGAAATGCACCAATTTGTCCTGTCGGCCAGAGATTTCGTCCATGTTGGTCGTCACGTTGCGGATTTCGCCTTCCGCGCCGATTTCGTTGAAATAGACGGGGAAAATGCGCGTCAGTTGCTTCACCTTTTTATAATAAGGTGTGATGTTCGAGTTCAAGACCTTCGTGATTTCGCGCTGGAAGAGGTCGGTGTCGCTGAGGAAAATGCCGCCTAATTTGAGGTTCACGATCAAAGCGGAAAGCAGTTTCTCCATCGGCGACTTGGCATGCTCAATCAGTTCGAGCCAAACGCGGATGTTCTTGATATGGTTCTCATCCACAGAGAGTTGCCAGTCCTCGCCAACGAACACGTTGCCCGGCGTGACGAAGCCGAAAGCAATGAGTTTCTTCTCGAAATAGTTGACGATTTCCTTCATCTCGGTTTGGTCGACGTCGATGATTTTGAGGCCCAAAGTGAGTTGGAAATCGAGCACGGCTGACATGTAGTCCTGTTTCAGTTCCTCGGCGAGGTCGAAAATCGTGTCGATGAAGGGAATCAATTCCTCTTGCTTCATCTCGTCGATGGCGTCGCGCATCATGCGATCCATGTTCCAGATGAGGCGCTCGCGCTGGTTTTCCATACCCGGCAGATGCAAGAGGAAAAACACATAATGGAACTTGGTGATGAAATGCGGGAACGCCTTCTCCGACTCGGTGAATCGCTTTGCAATTTGCTCGAAATGTGGCAATTCAGTGAGTTTTTCCCAAGTGTCGGCAGCGGCCAAATCGACATTCAAGCGGTCGAAATAGGGCTGCCCGATTTCGTCGCAAACGATTCGGATTTCCTCCTCGGTGAGCATCTGCTGTTTGCCTTCCACCCAATTTTCCACTTGCGAGGTTGTTTGCCAATAGCGGTAGTTTTCCTGCAACATCATGCGAAGCAGATGGCAGGCCGAAGCCTTGAAACGCTCGTCGGCGGCCACTTTGTCCAAATAACGCCCGCTTCCAAAATATTGAAAACCGTAGCAATGAGGTCATTGCAAGGAACGAAGCAATCCAAAGAGGTAGATTCATCGGTATTTGAAGCATCACCCTGCGATGGAGCTTCTTGTCTGGATTGCTTCGTCGTTCCTCCTCGCAATGACGCAAACGCCTTGTCAGCAAATTCCATCAATGTGATGATGATTTGGAGGCGCAGTTTTTCCGCCACTTCGGGCTTCAGCAGGCTGTGCATCATCTCCAAGGGGATGTGGAGCGCGTCGGCGGGGATGTCGTCGCGGGTGTAGAACCAAAAGTCGTCCATCAGCATCTTGCGCAGTTCCTCAGTCACAAAAGTGTGGTTCGAGAGCGGGTGATGGTATTCCGTGATGCACTCCTTGGCGCGTTTGTTGATGCCGAAATACTTGGCAGAAAGTTCGATAAAACGCTGATGTTCAGCGGGAATGAAAATATCTTTGTATCTGGTCTGTTCCAGATTGGCCTCAAGGGCTTGCGATTTGAATGTTTCTGACATAACAATTTAATAAGGTTTGCAAAAATAGGGAAAATGGTCATACGATGCTAATCTTTCAAGCATCCGATAGGCACCACATAAATGCCGTCCTCGCGGCGGTAGGCGTAACTTGTAGTGCCTGTCAATACCATCAGGAACGAAGGCTCTTTCATCCGTGTCGTGTCGATTTTCTTCGCCAAAGACTTCAAAGTGGCAGCGCCTTCCTCAATCAGCTTGTCACCGCCTAACTTGATTTCCACCAAACCGTAGCTTCCGTTACGCAGATGAACCACGGAATCACATTCCAAACTGCTACTGTCGCGATAATGAAATACCTCTCCGTCCAAGGCTTGGGCAAAGACACATTAGCCTTTCTTCGGGTCGGCCAAATACAACACGCTGCCTGCCGCTTGTTCGGCAGTGGAAGTCTTGCCGCACCATTTGGCGCCCTCTATCAGCACCGCACCCTTGCCTTTCAGTTTGCGTTGCAGCAAACCATCAACTATACGGGATTTGTATTGCCCTTTCATGTTGTTCTATTTCGTTGATATTAGGCTGCAAAGATAATGCTTTTTCCAAAATTCAGTAATTTGTCGAAGAATTTTTCAGTAATTTGTAGGAAAATTTTTCAGGAAAATGTGGGAATTTTGTTCGGGAAAATATAGAAACCAAAGTCACGGAGTGACGCAGGATATTAGGCAGGGGTGAAATGCAATGAAACCCCTGCCAACATCGAATACATTGCCAGCATCGGAAAAAAAAGAAAAAACTTGGGAAAACTTGCGAAATATGGAAAAAGTTGTTTATCTTTGCAGCGCAATCGGTTGATGGTCGCAACATGGTAGCGAGGCTCCTGGTTAGCAGATTGAGGGTTCGACTCCCTTCGCCGATTCAAAACGGGACATAGTCCCGTTTTTTATTGCTCCCAAATCAACCGGTATTGTGTTGGATTGTTCAGGTTTGCTGCCTGAACGATTCCCCATGACTTAATGTTGTTGTAGGTTCTGCCGCTTTTATGGTAGTTAGGTTGGATTACCAACTTGAGCAGCTTCCCATTTTGATATGGATAGGAATAAACATAGACCAAATCGCCATGCGAAGCATCTTCATAAATCTTCAGCGGCATTTTCACCGCTTCCTCTATCAACCCATATTCGGACATAGGCAAAACAGCACCTTTTTGGTTCTTTGGATGCGCAAAGTACTTTGTTACCGAATGTTGGTCGACAATAATGCGGGTGTCGGCCAATTGAATGTCTCTCCTTGAAAGTTCTTTAATGACTGTCTCATGCACCTCTCCAAGACACACCACCGAACCGTCGCCACGCCCATCTTTCAATAGCATTTCAGCATAGTCTTTGAGTGTCCCTCCAAACAATATCAATTCTTTCTTTTTCTCAGAAAAAACTTTCATAACAGATGTTTTGAGGTGCAAAAATACACCTTTTCTTATTATCTTTGCAATCCATAAGCACACAAGCACATGCAAATCACAGACATCACTCCTGATTATCTTCTCGAAAATGACATCAGCCCTGATGGACTGTTGTTCAGCCAATTCCATCTCCCCTACAACCCAAAACTGAAGGATTTCAGCCGCGACTTGAGAAACAACGGCGAGAAGTCCGAAGCCATGCTGTGGAAACGTCTCAAGTCGAAGCAGACCGGATATGCCTTTGCCAGGCAGAAGCCCATACTAAATTATATTGCAGACTTCTATTGCAAGGAACTGGACTTGGTGGTCGAGATTGACGGTGCATCACATTTCACGGCGGAAGCTCGTCTTCGCGACAAGGAAAGAGACAGGCAAATGAGGGCTATAGGGCTGGTGGTTGTGAGGGTCAATGACGGCGACGTGCGCAGGGATGCTGACAAGGTTGCGGCTTACATTAAGGAACAGTGTGAGTTGATTAAGGGAAGGAAAGATGGAAGCGAGGTAGGGTTTTGAACCCCCCGACCCCCTTAAAAGGGGGACACCTACCGGCTGCCAACCTACCGGATGTGTTTTCTCAATCCATCTCTGCGCCGCTTTGCGCCTCCCCCTTTTAAGGGGGTTAGGGGGGGGGTAAAGACACCTACCGGACATTTTGAAGACAAGCCAAGGGAGTTTTTGAAAACACTTACTAGACATTTTGAAGACACCTGCCGGACGCTGGCCTACCAGACAGCCAGTTTGGGAAATAGATTCTGAAACCCCCGACCCCCTTAAAAGGGGGACACCTGCCGGCTGCCAACCTACCGGACGTGAGCCTACCAGACCCAAACCCTGCGTCGCTTTGCGCCTCCCCCTTTTAAGGGGGCTAGGGGGTTTCCGAAAACCCCGGCAGGCAAAAAACACATAGAGACGCCACACTGTGACGTCTCTACGATCTTCATGCGGGAATGGAAAATCTCCCTTCCCCCGGCTTGCGGAATCGGAAATCCCGCCTCCTTGCGAACCGCTTAGTTGGCATCCCACACCAAACGGACACACATGCCAAGATGGCGTTGTGGGTAATACGCATAATTAATTGCATCATCTTCAAAGCGGAAAGCCGTCGCTTGTGGAACTTGCGACGAATTAGGTTGCTGTGTCCCACCAGTGGCCGTCCAATAATTACCTATCATGAAGTCGCCATTCGAATAGTGGTAATTGTACTCATAGTAATAACTACCTTCACGGTAGCCGAGAGCAGGCAGGAACACACATCCGGCATTAAGAAGTTCTGTCACCACAGCCTTAGTTGTGTATTTCTTTTTATTTGCTTTGTTCCATTCAGCCCAAGAGGAAGTGGATCCGCCGTTATAGCCATCAGGCGCTATGATGATGCCATTTGTATACGTCGCATCGTATGTATCAGGTATTGGCTGGTACCAACTTACCCTCAGGAAACGTTTACCTGATCTCGTATTGAGAAGGTATTTCCATTCGGCTGCCGTCAGCGTGCGCCAATAGTTGCCATAGGCAGTATTTCTGAGTGCACATCCCCAGTCTGTTCCATCATTCCAGTTCAGGTTCCTTGATCCGTCCACCCAATCGTTTTCTGATACAGAAGTAGGATTTTTAAATCCCCAGCTGAATCGATCCATTTCATTGCTACTAGTTATATGAATCCCACTTGTACCCGTACCCGAAGTATTGTTTATGGCACCAAAACCAGGGCACTCGTCAATCTGGTTTTCGTGGAAGCCCCACACAGGTTGGTCGGGGTTGGCCGCGTTACACATCAGGTTGGCCCTCGAGAAATAGACCTTCTGCGTAGAACTCACCGAGAATTGTTTCAATTCGCCATCACTGTTCTTGACAGCATAATCTGCACCAGGTGCTGCAAATACAGGATTTTTAAGCGATATTCCGGAGTTGATAAACTGGTTTGCATTAAGTGTTCCAGCGGGTGCCCCGCTCACATTGCCGTCGGCTCTAAGGTTGGTGCCGGGCAGCAGGATGGCCCATCTCACGCCCGTGTTGCCTTCCTCTCTGTAAAGGTCGATGGTGTCAGTGGTTGAGGTCTTGGCTATCGGGGTGAAATCATCACCAGCTGTTGTGGCAAAGCTGATGGTGGCCTCCGTCGGCATGTTCAACAAGGTGCATTTATAATCTGTTGCCTTGTTGAGATTGAACTTCACCAAGGCGCATTGGTATTCCAAAACGGCAGAGTAGTTGGTGGCACTCCCGTAAGTTTCGGTCGAATGGCCGTAGCAGAGCACGGGCAGGTTGGTGCTTTGGTCGGCAATGCTGATGGTACGTGAAGTTATTTCTGTTCCCTCTTCAATCGTTTCGGGAAGTGCCTCAGAAAGCTCCGCGTTGCCCAAGAAGTAGAAGTGCAGATAGTCGCCACTTGTTGGGTAATAAAGAGTACCGCCGAAAGCGCCATTATTATAGGTCAGTTGGCCGACGTATTTGCCGTTGTTGCCCACATAGAGGACATCGCCGTCTTCGAATTTAATCATGCCGAGATTCGGGGCCACTTCATGCCTGCTCCCGTTGTCGACGTTCACTGAGATATTTTCGCCGTTGTTCACGTTCAAGGTGATGTGAACCTTTTCTCCGCCATTGCCATTGGTGGGAGTTTCTTGTTTCTTGCATTGGCTCATTCCAAGCACGAGAGCCAAAGCCATGATGATTGTGCTAAGTTTTTTCATTTTAATCGTTGTGTTTTTAGTTGTTTTCTTGATTTTTACGTTTTTTTGAAAATGCGTAGGCCGCGCCAGCCGCTGCCATGATGAAGAGTCCGCTGCCGAGCGGTGCAGGCTGAGTAGGTTCTTGTCCCATCGTTCCGATGGTAATCCCATAGTTGCCGCCTGTGCTGCCGCCGTTGCCGCCGAACTGTCCGGTCGAGATGTTGAAGCCAGTGCCGGTGCCACTTCGCATCAGCGCACCGTTTTGCTTGCCCTGCTCCTTGTAGGGGTTTTGCAGCAGCCCACGGTTGATGACTTGGGCATCCACTGTCACAGCCTGAAACATCAGGGCTGCCAGCCCAAGCGAAAGCGTGATATTTAATTGAGATTTAAAGATTTTGAGATTTAAAGATTTAAAGATTTAATATTTAAGATTTAAAGATTCAAGATTTAATAACGTTTTTCAAGATTATTCGGCCTTCAACTCGGCCATACCTCTTGCTTAAAGACGTGCAAAAGTAGTACATTTTCTTATATGAAAAGCGCCTCAAAAACCCCAAAACAGAGGTTTTGCAAATCCCGATAAAAGTTTTGCGGATTCTGCAAAAATTGCAGATTTTGCAACTAACCGTTTTATTTTTTGCAGATTTTGAAACTGTTTTGCAAATTCTGCAAATCCGTTTTTGCAGAATCTAAAAGTCATTGGGGCAGCTCCCTACTGCCCCTGACCGCGCA
>CACXQO010000015.1 GCA_902769815.1 uncultured Bacteroidia bacterium
ATCCCGATGGACAACACCCAGACGAACCACTTGAAGGCCTACGGTGTGGCCTATTGGGTGCTGCAAAGGGAGGTGGAAATCAGTTGGTTGCTGAACTATAGGGGAGGGAGCTACCTGATTCCTTACCACGAAATGTTTGAGCGCGAGTGCAAGATGCGCAACGTGTCTTACAACGTCATCGCCGATGCGCAGGCCGATGCGATTTTGGCCGAAATCGCCGACCCGGGCGTGAATATGGACGAGATGAAACTCCAGAAAGTGCCCCGCGTGGCGGTGTATGCACCGAAGAACAACCTGCCTTGGGACGATGCCGTCACTTTGGTTTTGACATACGCCGAAATCCCATACGATGTGGTTTATGACGATGAGGTTTTGCAAGGCGTTTTGCCAACGTATGACTGGCTCCACCTGCACCATGAGGACTTCACGGGGCAGTATGGAAAGTTCTGGGCGCGCTATCGCAATTATCCTTGGTATCAGGAGGATGTGAGGATGCAAGAAGCCACGGCGCAACGTTGGGGCTTCACGAAGGTATCGCAACTGAAACTGGCTGTGGTCAAGAAAATCCGTGAGTTTGTGGCGGGTGGTGGCTACATGTTTTCCATGTGCTCTGCGCCCGACAGTTTCGATGTGGCTTTGTCAGCCGAGGGCCTCGATATTTGCGACTACATGTTCGATGGCGACCCCATCCGCAGCGGCGACCCGCAACGATTGAACTATGACAACTGCTTCGCTTTCACCGATTTCAAACTGTCGGTCAACCCGCAGGAATACGAAATTTCAAACATTGATGTCACGCAGGGGAGGATGCAGCGGGTGCGCGAAGAGAATGATTATTTCCTGCTGTTCGATTTTTCCGCCAAGTGGGACCCCGTTCCGACCATGCTCACGCAATGCCATGAAAGGTTGGTGAAGGGATTCATGGGTCAGACCACGGCTTTCAACAAGTCGGTTGTCAAGCCGTCGGTCGTCGTTTTGGGCGACAATGCCGCCCTGAACGAAGACCGCTACATCCACGGCAATTTCGGCAACGGCTTCTGGACTTTCCTCGGCGGCCACGACCCCGAAGACTACCAACACATCGTCGGCGACCCGCCCACTGAGCTGGACATGTACCCCAATTCGCCGGGCTATAGGCTCATTTTGAACAATATTTTGTTCCCCGCAGCAAAGAAAAAGGAACAGAAAACCTAAAAATGTTTATATTTGCCCGCTTAAAATAGAATGTCAAACGCTCAAAATCATTTGTCTATGAGAAGAAATATACTCGTTATCCTTGCCTTGATGTTAGGCATCACTACGCTCCAAGCCAAGCCTGTCGATATGGGCAGGGCGCAACGCTTGGGCTTGAATTTCATTCAGCACAAAGCCCAATTCTCGAAAAACGCGGTGCAAAGCCTTGATTTGGCCTATACTTTCCGCGCTGAAAACGGCATGGCCACGGCCTACGCCTTCAATTTCGACGGCGGCTTTGTCATTGTGGCGGCTGACGATGTTTCGTCGCCCATCATCGGCTATTCCGACCAAGGGAATTTCGACTACCAAACCGCTCCTGACGGTTTGCTTTTCATGTTGGGCGAACATTCGCGCGGCATTGAAATGATGGTGAATCAAGGAGTTGCAACACCCAACGACATCCTCTGCCGTTGGAAGAACCTTGAGGCTTACGGACGGTTGAATCCCGAAAAGGGCACGGCGGTTGTCGGACCTTTGGTGCAACAGCGTTGGGACCAAGGATCGCCGTTCAACATGTATTCGCCCGGCGGTTGCCCTACGGGTTGCGTTGCCACGGCTATGGCCCAACTGATGAAGTATTGGGAATGGCCAGTGCAGGGCACGGGCGAGCATAGTTATATCGCCCAAGGCTATGGAGAGCAATACGCCAACTTCGGCGCCACCACTTACGAATGGGACAACATGATCGACTATTACAACAACGGTGCCGGCACGCCCGAACAGAAACAGGCGGTGGCCATTTTGATGTACCATTGCGGCGTTGCGGTCAACATGATGTATGAGCCTGATGGCAGTGGCGCCTATTCAACTGACGTGCCGGATGCCATCAACTCGTATTTTTCCTATTCCGAACACGCCACGCATATCGGGAGGAGCGGCACCTATAACAACTGGATTGCCCTGCTGAAGACCAACATCGACCAGCACATTCCGCTGTATTATTCAGGCCAAAGCCCCGACGGTGGCCACGCTTTCATTTGCGACGGCTACGATGCCGACGACTTTTTCCACTTCAACTGGGGCTGGGGCGGTGCGTCCAATGCCTTCATCCTCATTGATGGCGAGCATTTCGACTACACAAGCAGCCAAGCCATCATTTACGACTTCATTCCCAACTATGTCTACAACCAAATGCCCAAGGCACCCGAAAACCTCAGCGTGAGCATCGACAGCGATGTGTCGCGCATCGGGCACCTCAGTTGGACCAATCCCACCGAAACCGTGACGGGTGATGCCTTGACCGCCATCGACAAGATTATTGTCAAGCGCAACGGTTTTGTCATTCAGGAGATTGAGAATGTGCAACCCGGTCAAGCCATGACCTACGACGACGAAGTGCCTTTCTTCGATCAGTTTGAATACACGATTTTGGCCGTCAGCGGAAACAATTATGGCCGTACGACCCTCACCAAGGCTGTTTTTGGTCCCTATTGCGACTGGAAAGTCATTATGACCTCCAACAGTATGCAGGGCTGGGACGGTGGCGGCATCACCGTGCAAAACGCCGCTGGTTCTTACATCGACTTCCTGACCACCAACCAAGCCACGGCCACCATCCAGACCTTCCAGATGGCTTTGGGCAACAACAACCTCTATTGGACTGCGCCCAACTCGAACATCAACAACATTTCCTTCAAGATTAGGGACGCTGAAAACCAGATTGTTTACCAATATGAAGGCCCGTCGTCGGGATTGGAAGCGGGCATTTTGCGCACCTTGAACAACAGTTGCGGCAATGAGAACGTTTGCGAGGCACCCTACAACCTGAAAGCCACCCTCGATCCCGAAAACGACCGTAATATCATTCTCACTTGGGACAGCGACCATGAGCCGGAATTCGGTTACTGTATCTATCGCGACGGCTTCCTGTTCAACATGGCGCACGAAACCCGTTATGTGGACGAAAACGCTGAAATCGGGGGCTATTGCTATTACATCACAGCCCTCTGCAACGGCGGCGAGACGGTTCCCTCCAACGAGTATTGCGCCACTTCGGGTACAGGCTGCGAGCCTCCCTTTGACTTGGACTATTCCTATGCGAACAATAACAAGGTGCAGTTGGACTGGACCGCTCCCAACAACGAGAATGTCACAGGATATTATGTCTATCGCCGGACGGAAGAAACGCCTTTCAAACTCATCAGGTCAGTGAAGAACCCGACGGTAAGGGACAACACTTCTGTCGTTGGCACATGGTATCAATATGCGGTGACGGCCTATTACGAAAACCTTGACTGCACCTCGGCTTACGCCACCGACCTCTTTGACTCGGACAAGTTCTTCGTCGAAGTGGACTGGTCGAATGTGCCGAAGGATTTGAAAGCGGAACTGAACGAAGAGATAAACGTGGTTGGCTTGAGTTGGAGACCTGCCTACCAAGCCACTTCATACGAAATCTTGCGCAATGGTGTGAAAATCATCGAAATCATAATGGATGAAACTTTCTATGTCGATGCCGATTTGACGTTTGGGGAGACCTATTGCTATCAAGTTATTGCCCACGGCGAAGGGTTTGAAGAGGCCTCCAATGAGGTTTGCGTTGAGATGCCCGAACCGCCTGTCTTGCCTTGCCCTGCCCCGTATAATTTACGTTACCTCTACAATCACGCCCCAAATGATGACGACATGATTCGACTCACTTGGAGTATCAATGGAGAGGAACGCTGGCCTGATTACTTCATTATGACAGTCATCGACCATTTGGTAGGCGACACCACCAATGTGACCGTCAGCATGGAGGATAATTTCCTCTATCAGGAAAACATCAACCCCAACGGTATGGACAAGTCCTATAAAATCAAAGCAGTATATTCCGATTGCGAGTCGGAATACGGCTTGACTGCTGACGGCATTGACTACATCAGGTTCGGTAACCTTGGTGTGGACGAGAATCCTTTGGGCGCCGTGAACCTCTATCCCAATCCCACCAACGGCCAATTGACCGTTGAGGCTGAGGGAATGACCACGGTAAGCGTTTACAACCACATAGGCCAATGCCTGATGGAAAAGTCGGCCACGGATGATGCTTTTGCTTTCGACATGAGTGGACTGCCAAGCGGTGTCTACATGGTGAAGGTGAGTACACAAGCAGGCACATTCATGCAAAAGGTGATAAAAATGTAAATTATTTATAATCAATCTAATATCAAACAATTATGAGAAAAACCTTATTTTTGATGATGACTTTGGCCCTGTTTGTGGGTCAACTCATCGCTTCGCCCGTTGGCGTCGAGCAAGCCCGCCAACTCGGCCTGAAGTATGTGCAGAGCCATTCTGCCAAGCAAGTCGCTGAACTTTCGCTTGCCTACACCGAAATGACGGAGAGCGGCAATCCCGCCGTTTACGTTTTCAATTTCGACGGAGGTTCGGTATTCGTCTCAGCCGACGATGTGGCCCGTCCCATCCTTGGCTTCACCGACGACAACTTTGACTTGGCCAATGTTCCTGACGGTTTGGCCTATTATCTGCGCTTCTATGCCCGCCAGATTGCCTTTGCCCAAGAGAACAACCTTGAACCCGAAAGGGAAGTGGCTTCGGAATGGGCTCATGTGGCCATCGACGGTTTCGAGAACGACAACCGCGGCACCCGAGGCGACATTGCCCCGCTGATTACCACCAACTGGAACCAAGACTATCCCTACAACTATTACTGCCCGACGGGTGGAGGCGGCCCTGGTGGTCGTGCCTACGCTGGTTGTGTGGCAACTGCCATGTCGATGGTGATGAAGAAGTGGGATTGGCCCGACCACGGACAAGGCTCCCACAGTTACACCCCCGAAGGCTATCCCACCCAAACGGTTGATTTTGAAAACACCCATTACGATTGGGCCAACATGCCCAACTCCTGCAACACATCCAACTATCAGGCCGTGGCCTTGTTGATGTACCATTGCGGCGTATCGGTCGACATGATGTATGGCGGCGGTTCGTCGGGTGCCTATTCGCAGGATGTTCCGCCCGCCATCGCCAACTATTTCCGCTACACCGATCAAGCCAATCGCCTTGACCGCGACCTTTATTCGAAGTACGAATGGGAAGAAATGCTGATAGCCAGCCTTGAAGAAGGTTTCCCGTTGTATTATTCAGGTAGCGACGACACAGGCGGCCACGCTTTTGTGTGCTGCGGCTATCGCGAGAGCGACCGCAAGTTCTATTTCAACTGGGGCTGGAGCGGCTCACTCAACAACTACTACGCCATCGATGCTCTCAACACGGGTTGGAACGGCAGTTTCAACCAAGGCCAGGCCGCCATTTTCGACTTCATCCCTGACTACATCTATGACGCATTGCTTCCTGCCGTCGACGACTTCTCGGTGGAGGCCGAGAACGCCCATTCCAAGACGGGTGTCGTCAGATGGACCAATCCCACCACCAACCTTGCAGGCGAAACCATCGAGAACATCGAAAAGGTCGTGCTGTTGCGCAATGGCGTTGAAATTTTCTCGCAAGAGAATGTCATCCCAGGCGAGGAAATGTCATTCGAAGACAATGTCGCCGATTTCGACTGCTACTCCTATCGCCTTTACTACCTCTCCAACAACGTGAAGGGCCGCTTCTCTGACATTACCTTCCAATATGGCCCCACTTGCTCATGGAAGGTTGTCGGACAAACCACCAACTTCCAAGGCTGGAACGGCGGCAAGATTCAGGTGAAGAATTCCTTTGGCACTGTGATTGAGGAAGTCACTATGACGGGCTCGACACCTATCAGCCAGCAATTGCGTATGCCCGAAGGCAATGTCACTTTCAGTTGGGTGGCTCCCTCGACGGCAGTCCAAAGCTTGACCATCAACATCAAGAATTCAAACAACAGCAGTGTCTACACCTACACGGGCAACTCCAACCAAGTACCCGCCACGCTTTACACGGGCGACAACGACTGCGGCGGTTGCCTGCCTCCGACCAACTTCAATGGCGAGTACCAATGGACCAACGAAGGCTTCGGCACTATGCTCACTTGGGACTATGACGGCGAGCCGCAATCCTTCAAGGTGTATCGCAGCGAGGATGGTGTCGACTATGAAGAAATCGCCACCGTTGATAAGACCTTGCGCGAATATTTCGACATCGCCGATGCTGGCGACTATTATTATAAGGTGACCGCTTTCCGCAGCTATTGCGAATCGACGCCCGCTTGGACCAACATCGAAACCGACTATGTTTATGTGGCTGTGACTTCGGTCAGCGAGAACGATGAGGAAGGCTTCAAGGTCTATCCCAATCCAGCCAATGCCCTGATGAGCGTGGAAGCCGAAGGACTTGAGCAAGTGACCATCCACAATGTGATGGGTCAGACCGTCTACATGCAACATTGCAGCGAAAACGGCGTGGTCATCAGCACTTCCGACCTTGTTTCGGGTGTCTACACCATCAGCATCAAGGCTGCGCAAGGCACCGTTACGAAGCGTTTCACGGTCATGCACTGATGAATTTATTGATAATCGACTAAAAATGAAAAGGAAACATGCCAAATGTTTCCTTTTTTTATATATTTGCCGCTTCAATTCAAATTACATCTCCCAATGAAAAAACTCTTACTCTCTTTAATGGCTTTGGCGAGCATCATGCTACAAGCTCGTCCCATCAATCAAGAAACAGCAAGAAACTTGGCGCAGTCGTTTGTGGCTGCCAATTTCGCCATCACACGTCAAAGCACCGACTTGACCTTGGTGCATACGGCATTTTCCGACAGGGGAGAGGCCTGTTACTACATCTTCAATGTCGGCGAGACGGGTTTCGTCATCTTTGCTGCCGACGACCGCTATCGCCCCGTCATCGGCTATTCCGATGAGGGCAACTTCGACATCAACGACATGGCTCCGGCCTTGGCCGATTACCTTGAAGGCATACGCCAAGGCGTAATGACTGCCACGCAATCCCCAACGGCCCGCGCCTCGGTTGCCGCCGACTGGGACATGCTTGAAAAGTCAGGGCGCATGGTTTCGCGTCATGGTGGGAAGGATGCCGAATACCTTGTGCAAACCAAGTGGAACCAGAACTATCCTTACAATTACTACTGTCCTGCGGCAACGGGCGGTCCGGGCGGACATTGCTATGCAGGCTGCGTGGCAACGGCAGCCGCCCAATTGATGAAGTATTGGAACCATCCGCTGCAAGGGCAGGGCAGTTACACCTATATCCCTGAAGACCATCCTGAATATGGCCCGCTGACCGCCAACTTCGGCGAAACCACTTACGACTGGGAAAACATGCCCAATTCCATTTCGTCAAATTCTCCGCAAGTGCAGATTGAAGCAGTTGCCCTATTGATTTACCATGTTGGGGTGTGCGTCGACATGAACTACCGCCCAACGAGCAGTGGTGCGGTCACGGGGAAATTGTGCCAAACCATGCCTGCCTATTTCTTCTATACCGATCAGATGGACAACATTTATCGCGAGGATAATACCCATGAAGATTATATGCAGTTGATTATCAATGCTATTGATATGGATTGGCCTATGGTGCATCGTGGAGGCGGCCATGCATACGTGCTTGACGGCTATAACGACAACGATATGGTTCACTTCAACTGGGGGTGGAGCGGCAGCAGCGACGGTTGGTTCAACATCGACGACCACGGTTACACTGACGGACAAAGTGTCATTTACAACTATGTGCCCGCCGAGGTTTATTCCGCCACGCCTGCAGCACCTACCGAAATGAATGTGGTTCCCGCCGCCGACGGAACGCTTTCGGCCACCATCACATGGAAGAATCCCACACTCACCCTGACCGACGCGACCCTCGATTCCATCACACAAATTGTGGTGACACGCAACGGGCAAATGGTGTATTCTGATGAGAATGTGGCTCCAGGCGAGGAAATGAGTTTTGTTGACGAGAACATTCCCTTCTATGATCAATACAAGTATGCAGTTTATGCCGTCGTTGATGGAAGGCATGGTGCTTCGGCTCGCCACGAGGATGCCTACATCGGCCCGACTTGCGATTGGAAAATCATCATGCAAAGCTCGGCTTTCCAAGGCTGGAATGGTGCCTATGTTTCGGTTTACAGCGCAGCAGGCACCGAAATTGGCCGTTACACCATCACCAATTCCATTCCAGCCACGCTCAACGTTACCGTTCCTGTGGGCAATGTTAGTTTTGGCTGGACAGGGCCCAAGCAGACCGTGAACAACCTTTCGTTCATCCTGAAAGACTCGGAAGGCAATACGGTCTACACTTTTTCCGGCAACTCGAACAATATGGATGAGGGCATTTTCCTCACAGCCAACAACGGTTGTGGCAATTCAGCGCCTCACGATGTGCCTTCCAATTTGGTGGCAGAGGTAGTGGACGGCAATGCCATCCTCACTTGGGATGACGGCAATTATGTACCTGAATATGGTCACATTATCTACCGCGACGACCATTTGTATGCCATGACGGAAAGCTTGAGTTTCATTGACGAGAACATCACAGAAGGCCATTGCTATACGGTGACAGCTTTGGGCTATGGCGGCGAATCCGACCATTCCAACGAAACCTGCGCCTCGGCAGGCGACTGCATGGGTGCCAGCAACTTCGACTATGAATATGTAGGCAACAACTACAAAATCAAACTCTTGTGGGATAGGCCCGAAATGAGCGATGGCCTTTCGGGATATTACCTTTATCGGAAACAAGGCGAGGATGGCGCTTACGAAAGGATCAAGTTGCTCAACGCCTCGGCCACCAGTTATACTGACAATTCCGCCAACGTACAAGGCGATTATTATTACAGGCTTTATGCCTATTATTCCGCCAACGATTGCACCTCCGCGCCCGCTTCCATCAAGGACGACCCGAACAGGTTCTACCTGAAGGTGTATTATTCGCCCACCGATGTGGCTGAAAACGAAGCCTTCGAGGTGAGCATCTTCCCCAATCCTGCCGATCATAGCCTGAAAATCGAGGCTGAAGGCATGACCCTAGTACAAGTCTACAACATGCTCGGGCAATTGGTGCATGAATCGAAATGTAATTCCAACGCATTGATAATCAATGTTTCTGATTGGAACGATGGACTCTATTCTGTACGCATTGGCACGGCTTCGGGCAAGGTGATGCGCCGCGTTTCCATCATCCACTAAGCAACGGCAGAATGTATTTTTTGACCAAAGAAAACAAACGAATCCTGTATATTTAGGAATTTCTTTATATTTGCAGCCTTGAAAACAAAACAAGAAGAGTAATAAAAACATTAAAATTCAACAAAAATGAAGAAGTATTTATTGAGTATGCTTGCCGTGGTTCTGGGCATCGGCGTGGCGCAAGCCCGTCCGGTCAGCGAGAGCCAGGCCAAGTATGTCGGACAGCAATTTGTCCAAGCCAACTTCGAGCAGTCGCGCCAGAGTAGTGAACTCACTTTGGTCTACACGGGCACTTCAAACCGTGGTGATGCCTGCTTCTATGTGTTCAATGTCGGCAACGAAGGCTTTGTCATGGTTTCAGCCGACGATGCCTATCGCCCCATTGTCGGTTTTTCCGATGAAGGCATTTTCGATGCGCAGAACATCAACCGCGAATTAGCCTACATGCTCGACAGGCTGATTGCCAGTCGCGAAGGCAAGAACCTCGGCGAGCCAGCCCCTATGGTGGCTGCTGAATGGGAACTCGTTTCCACACGTGGCACCTTGATTTCACGCAACGGCGGTCGCGCCAATACTTACATGGTGCAGACCAAGTGGAATCAGGACTATCCTTACAACTATTATTGCCCCACTGGTGCGGGCGGCCCTGGCGGCCATGTTTATGCGGGCTGCGTGGCTTGCGCCATGAGCCAAGTCATGAAGTATTGGGACTATCCGGCCAAAGGCCAAGGCTCACACACCTATTATTATGGCGGTCAATGGAGTGCCAACTTTGGCGACACCAACTATGATTGGGAAAACATGCCAGTTGCTATCAATAGCAACTCGCCCCAAGAGCAGATTGACGCTGTTGCCACTTTGATGTACCACTGCGCCGTTTCGGTCAATATGATGTGGGCTGTCGATGGCAGCGGTGCCTACTCGGCTGATGTTCCGGGAGCCATCTCGCAGTATTTCCTCTACACCAATCAGGCTGCGTTACATTCAAGGGACAACTTCAGTTACGAGAACTGGGCCAACAAACTGAAAGAGTCTTTCGACATGGGTTGGCCGCTGTATTATGCCGGTCAAAGCCCTGACGGTGGTCACGCTTTCGTTTGCGACGGCTACAATGATGCCAACCTCTACCACTACAATTGGGGTTGGGGTGGCAGTGGCGACGGCTGGTTCGACTTCGATGCCATTGACTACAACTCGAGTGACGGCGCCATCTTCAACTTTGTGCCTTCTTCGGTTTACGACAACACGCCTCAGGCTCCTACCAACTTCTCAATTACGCCTGCTCCTAACAACGAACTTTCGGCCCAACTCACATGGGTCAATCCTACCAAGACTTTGACCAATGTCACTATGCCAACCATCGACCGCGTTGTGGTTACCAGAAACGGCGAGGTGGTCTACACTGAGGAAAATGTCACGCCCGGTGCCACCATGACAATCACGGACAATAGCGTCCCGCGTTTCGATGCCTTCAATTATGCTGTTTATGTCGTTTACAATGGAATGCACGGCAAGATGAATTACCAAAACGCCGTCAGTTTCGGCCCCACCTGCGGCTGGACGGTTCAAATCTCGCAGGCTGCCATGAACGGTTTCCGTGGCGGTATGATTCACCTCTATAATGCTTCCGGAACGGAGTTTGCCCAAATCACCACTACCAATTCGAGCATCCAGAACATCCCCGTCGATATGCCTCTTGGTCGCATTTCGATTGGCTGGACGGCCCAAACCTACGGTGCTGTCTTCAATATGTCATTCACCATCAAGGACTCGAACAACAATGCGGTTTACACCTATTCAGGCTCTTCCGACGAACTTGAAGAGGGCATTTTCTACCAAGGCAACAACAGCTGCGGCAATGGTATTGGCGACGGCATCCCGAGCAATGTGGTTGCCCTTGTCGATGAAGAAAACCCCAACAACATCAATGTTTCTTGGGACGGCATCAGCGGCGTTGAAGGCTACGGCTACACGGTCTACCGCGACGGCCTCTTCCATCGCCTCATCCCCGAAGCCACTTCCTTCGTTGACGAAAACGCTCCTGTGGGTGGTCATTGCTATGTGGTGGGTTACCTCTACGACGGCGGCGAAAACGGCTTCTATTCCAATGAGTCGTGCGCCACGGCTGGTGCCTGCTATGCCCCGACCGACATCGACTTTGAATACACTGGCAATGCCTACAAGATTAAGTTGAAATGGGAGAAACCTGAACCTGCGGATGGACTTTCGGGCTACTATCTCTTCAGAAAGTTCGGCGAGAACGACACCTACCAAAGAATCAAGTTGCTGAGTGCCTCGGCCACTTCCTACACCGACAACTCGGCCAATCAGGAAGGCGATTACTACTACAAACTCTACGCCTACTATGCCGACTTGGATTGCACTTCCGCACCGGCCTACTGGAAATACGACAACAACCAGTTCTTCATCAAGGTTTACTATTCCGCTGATGCAGTCAACGAATTGGAAGCCAACAGCGTGTCGGTCTTCCCGAATCCTACCACGAGCCAGTTCACCGTCGAGGGCGAAGGTCTCAATCATGTGACGGTCTTCAACACGATGGGACAGAAAGTGTATGAGATGAATTGCCAAGGCGAGTCTGTCGATGTCAACCTCAGCCATGTCGAGACTGGTGTCTACATGGTGCGCATCTCCACTGTCAACGGAGAAACCACAAAGCGCATCACTATTATTAGATAACCTATTGTGAAACAATCAATAGAGGGTGTGTCGAAACACGGCACGCCCTCTTTTTCTATGGTCGCGACGCAATGAAATCCCATCTCGTCATCCTCTTCCTTTTCATAGGCGCAACTGCTTGGGCGCAAGGCAAATTCCATGCAGGTGATGTCGTTCCTCGACCTTACCTGAAAGTGTTTGGTTATGAGCAGTTTTTCTGCGTTTCGCCACTCACTGACGCACAAAAGGAGATGATGGCTGGCAGTTCCTTCAAGTCGTTGAAGGGGCTTTCGTGGGACGATTTGCGCTATCTTCAAGTCCTGCATTGCGATGCCGAAGGTAATGCCATTGTGGGCGAAATGGTCTGCAACTCAATCATTGCCAATGACTTGCTGGAGATTTTCAAGACATTGTATCAAGCCGCCTATCCCATTGAGAGGATGCAAATTGTGGAGCACTATGCCTGTGACGATGAAGCCTCGATGCGCAACAACAACACCTCTTGCTTCAATCAAAGGGCAAGTACGGCGGGAGGGAAGGTGTCGGAACATAGTTTTGGATTGGCCGTCGACATCAATCCGCGCTACAACCCCTATTTCAAGGTGAAAGCCTCGGGCAAGGTCATTGTCAGGCCAGATGGGAGCGAAGAATACCTCAATCGCGAGGCCAACTCACCCTACCTCATCAAGAAAGGCGACTTGTGTTATCGCCTATTCAAGCAACACGGCTTCCAATGGGGCGGCGACTGGGCAAGCGGGAAGGATTATCAGCATTTTGAGCGTTCCCAAACCTCAAAACGATACGAATAATCCACTTGTGGGTCGTCGTCAATGACTTCCAAATCAACCAAGTCCCACTCGTCGAAATTGATGTAGGGAAAATAGGTGTCGGCCTCGAAACTCTTGCCGATTCGGGTGAGATAAAGCCTGTTGGCGAAGGGCAAAAACTGCTCATACACCATGCCTCCGCCCATGATAAAGACTTCCTCTTCGCCTTCAACAGCCTCCATAGCTTGTGGGATGGACGAAACCACTTCAAAACCTTCGGGAGCCTCGTCCAGACGCGAGGAAAGGATGATGTTTCGTCGGTTGGGCAGGGCGCGTTGCCCGGGCAGCGAGAGGTAGGTCTTGTAGCCCATAATGACCGTATGCCCCGAAGTGATTTTCTTGAATTGCTTCAGGTCGCGCGAGTTGTGCCAGATGAGGTCGCCGTTCCGCCCGATGGCGCGGTTTTCGGCCATTGCTACTATGATTGAAATGGTCATATTCTTTTTTTTTGTTTGCCCCGGAGCTGCGCTTTGCTTGCGTCGGGTTGTTTTCGTTTCGCCCTTTCAGGGCTTTGTTACATGTTCATCAAATCGAGACCTCGCCCTTAATCACCGGCCACGGGTCGTAATTCTCGAGGGTGAAATCCTCATATTTGAAGCCAAAAATGTCCTTGACCTCTGGATTGATCTGCATGGTGGGCAGCGGTCGCGGCGTGCGAGAGAGTTGCAATTTCACTTGTTCAATATGGTTGTTGTAGATGTGAACGTCGCCGAAAGTGTGAACGAAGTCGCCGAGTTGGAGGCCACACACTTGCGCCATCATCATCGTGAGAAGGGCGTAGGAAGCGATGTTGAACGGCACGCCGAGAAACACGTCCGCACTGCGTTGGTAGAGTTGGCATGAAAGTTTGCCGTCGGCCACATAGAATTGGAAGAAAGCGTGGCAGGGTGGGAGTGCGGCCTTGCCTGCGGCCACATTTGCCGCAAAATCCTTCTCATGCTCGTCGGGCAATACGCTTGGATTCCAAGCGGTTACAATATGACGGCGACTGTTCGGATTGGTCTTGATGCTCTCCACCACCTGCTTGATTTGGTCGATGCCTTCGTTGTTCCAGTTGCGCCACTGCGCGCCATAAACGGGGCCGAGGTCGCCGTTGGGGTCGGCCCACTCGTCCCAAATCGTGACTTTGTGGTCGTGCAGGTACTGGATGTTGGTGTCGCCCTTCAGCAGCCAGAGCAACTCGTAAATGATGCTTTTCAGATGCACCTTTTTCGTCGTGACCAGCGGAAAACCCTCCGAAAGGTCAAAGCGCATTTGGTAGCCGAACACGCTGATGGTGCCGGTGCCGGTGCGGTCGCCTTTTTGGTGGCCGTGGTCGAGGATGTATTGGAGTAGGTCTAAGTATTGTTTCATCTGAAGTGAGTTTTAGGGTGTAAAGCAAAAAGCCGTAACCTGTTTTTCAGCAAGTTACGGCTTTGTTTCGTAGCCCATAGCGGAATCGAACCGCTGTTTTAAGTGTGAGAAACTTACGACCTAACCGCTAGTCGAATGGGCCAAAAAAAGAGGTTCTTTTTGAGGAACCTTTGTGAACTAGGAGGGACTCGAACCCCCAACCCTCTGATCCGTAGTCAGAAGCTCTATCCAATTAAGCTACTAGTCCAGTCGCTTTTGACGATGCAAAAGTACAGCTTTTTTCTTTCACGCAAGCAAAAATTCAGGAAAAAATTTGTTGTCTGTTTCAAATGGTTGATATTCAAACCAATATTTTTTACATAGACAAGTCGATTTTCGTTTGTTTTTGCTATTGCAATCGCTTTTTTGCTATCTTTGCGCCAACTTTTTCAAAATTATTACGTCATGAGATTATTACTGATCAGCAATTCGACCAATTTCGGTGAGAATTATTTGGCTTGGGCTTCGACCCAAATCGAGCTTTTCTGCTTGCAGAACCATATTAATAAGGATAGCCGCATCGTCTTCGTGCCTTTCGCGGGCGTGAACATCGGCGGAATGGTGTATCCGCAGAGTTACGATGCCTACGAGTCGAAGGTGAGGAACGTTTTCCGCACCAAGTTCGGCTTGGAGAACTTCACTTCCGTTCATCATTTCGACGACAAGGTGAAGGCCGTCAACGAGGCCGACTGCATCGTGGTGGGCGGCGGCAACACCTTCCATTTGGTGGCCGAAATGCACCGCTACGGCTTGATGGAGGCCATTCGCAACCGCGCCCTTGCCGGCGTGCCATACATGGGCTGGAGCGCAGGCTCGAATGTGGCTTGCCCCACGCTTTGCACCACCAACGACATGCCGATTGTGCAGCCCGCTTCGTTCAGTTGCCTCAATTTGGTGCCGTTCCAAATCAATCCGCACTATCTTGACCCGCACCCCGAAATCGACAAGATGATCAAGCACGGCGGCGAGACGCGCCAAGACCGCATCAACGAGTATCTTGCCGTGAATCAAAATGTGACCGTGGTAGGCCTGCGCGAGGCTTCGGCACTTTGGGTAAACGATGGCAAGATGATGCTGAAAGGCGGCAAGAAGATGGTCATCATGCGCTACGGCAAGGAAGCCGTCGAGATTGACCCGAATTCGGATGTTACGTTTCTGCTTGAAGGGCAACATGCTTGATGGAATGAGTGTCTTTCACTGACCCGAAACTAACCCTATTTATACATAATTAACCAACAAAAAGGTAATGATGATCAAAGATAGAATTTAACTAACATATTATAAACCAAAGCGTTTGCTATTTGTCTATTCGCAGTGAAACGTAGGAAATTTCAAGAATATGCAAATAAAGAAAGAAACAAGTGTCATCCCGCAGTATGCGGGCGGCTTGTCTTTCTTTTGGCGCATTTCCTACGGCCACACTGCGAGCAGGTTTGCCCGCAGTTTTTTGTCGGTCGTAGTAGTTGAATATGAAAGATGGCATAACGCACAAATAGCAAAACAGTTATGCCCAAAACCCTCATCGAAGAACTGCCTCGCATTGCGGCTGAAGGGCCCGCGACACATCTGGACTGTGGCGCGGACAAACCACCAACCAAGACCTTTACCAGCTTTGGTACAACCGCCTCATCTATGGCGACAACATGCTCGCCATGCAAGCCCTGCTGAAAGGCGACCCAGCCAACGGAATGCCTTCGTTGCGCGGTGCTGTTGACCTGATTTACATCGACCCGCCTTTCGACAGCAAGGCCGACTACCGCACCAAAATCACTTTGCCGGGCGGTGAGGTGGTGCAACGCCCCACGGTGATTGAGCAGTTCGGCTATTCCGACCTTTGGGAGAAAGGCACGGTGAGTTACCTCGAATACATGTATCCCCGGCAGCATCTATGTGCATATCGATTGGCATGTAGGACATTACATGAAGATTATTATGGATGATATTTTCGGGAAAGAAAGTTTCTTGAATGAAATCATTTGGCATTATCCGTCAATGTCAAGAACAGAAACTAATTTTCCAAGAAAACACGATACCATTTTTCTATATACGAAAGGAAAAGAAAATCATTATTTCGATTCTGATAACGAATTTGTTCGCGAAAAATATGCAGAAACAACTGTGGCGAGAAGTCAGTATGCAGCTGGATTTAATAATGACGTTGCTGGTTATTTGAAATCAGATACAAAACTATGTGATTCAGTATGGGAGATTGGTCATGTGAAATCGAAAAACGAGATTGTCAATTATGCTACCCAAAAGCCAGAAAAACTACTTCAAAGAATCATCGCTGCTTCAACAAAAGAGGGAGATATAGTTTGTGACTTTTTCGGAGGCAGCGGCACCACGGCAGCCGTGGCGGAAAGATTAAATCGCCGTTGGATTATCAATGACATCGGCAAACCAGCAGCCCTTGTTATGCGCAAGCGTCTCATCGACCAAGAAGCCAAGCCATTCCTTTATCAGGCCGTGGGCGATTACCAAAAACAAGCCTTTGCCACCAGCCACATCAAGCGCGTGAGCGATTTGAGCCAGATTGTGCTCGGCCTTTACGGTGCCTTGCCTTTTGCGGCGGAGCAAGTTGCTGACCGCAATTTCGGTTACATGAAAGACAGCCGTACCCTTGTCATGGTGGACAGCCCTAACAAACTCACTGGCCCCGCCACCATCAAGCGGGCCTACGAGGCCAAGGGCAGTCTGCTCGGCGGCGGCTGGAACAAGGTGGTGGTGCTCGGTTGGAATTTCTCCTACGACATCTCGCGACAAACTCTCCAAGAAAGGCTACCGAAACCTCATCAATTCGGGCAACATCCGCTTCAGTTCGCTGCAATACTTGATGCTGAAACCGATGACGGTGGCACCAACCCCGTTGAACCCCGACAACGAAACACTGACCGTGGAATTGGAAAACTATGTGCTCATCTCGCCCGACAACCTTCCTTTGGACGATGCCAACAAGCAGAAACTGCAAAAGGTGATGGCCGACGACCCGCTCGCGCTTATCGAATATTGGAGCATCGACCCCGACTACGACGGCGTGACCTTCCGCAGCAAATGGCAGGACTATCGCGAGAACACCAACAATGACAACGACACGCTACATTGTATATATAAGGTGTCGCTCGATGTGCCGAAGAAAGCCAACCGAAAGGTATGCGTGAAGGCCGTGGATGTGTTTGGTTATGAATCAATGGTGGTGGAAAGGGTAGGGCAATGAGCAGAGAAATACCATTGGAATTGGCGGCACGATTGACCGCCATGGTGAACGAGGCGTTTGCCACGGGTGAGATGATGGAACAGGTTACGCCAGTCACGGCGGAATTGCTGCGTTTTTGGTTTTGCGAGCCGTTCACCAACGAGCGAGGCATCAATTTCCACGAAGGGCAGCGACAAGCCATCCTCAATGCGATATACTTGCACGAGGTGCTGAAAATCAGCAATGTGATGGAGATTTACAAGGCTGTTGTCCCCGAAATGCTTCCCATGACAGACCTCGCGTTGTTGGGCAAGTCGAAATATGCCTTCCCGAAATACGCGGTAAAGATGGCCACCGGCACGGGAAAGACATGGGTGATGCACGCCCTGTTGCTTTGGCAGATACTGAATGTAAGGCACACGGATGATTCGTCGCGCTATACGCAGAATTTCCTCATTGTGGCACCGGGTTTGGTGGTTTACGACCGCCTTCAGGACGCTTTCAAAGGCCGCCTGAAAACAGGTGGAACCACCGAGCGCGACCCGATGACCAACGACTTCCGCAAATTCCAAGACCTTTTCATTCCGCCGGTTTACCGCGATGAGGTCTTTGGATTCTTGCAGAACAACGTGGTCAGCAAGGAGGACGGCATCGGGCGCAAGGTGACGGGCGGCGGACTGATTGCCCTAACCAACTGGCATTTGTTCATGAGCGGCGAGGACGAAACGACCGAAGATGACAATGCCGCGCCAGCCATTATCAATGCCTTGCTGCCAGCGCGTCCCGGCACCTCGGCGGGAAATGCCTTGGACACCTTGGACAATGCCTATCTGCGTGGCAACGAGTTGGACTATTTGGCCTCTTTGCCCGACTTGATGGTCATCAACGACGAGGCGCACCATATCCACGAAAGCAAGGTGGCGGGCGAAATCGAGGAAGTGGAATGGCAAAAGGGCTTGGACTACATTTCAAAAGGAAAGGAAAAGTTCTATCAGATTGACTTCTCGGCCACGCCTTATTCCACTTCAGGCACGGGCAAAAAGGTGAAGAAGCACTATTTTCCGCACATTATTGTGGATTTCGACCTGACCACCGCCATGAAAAAAGGCTTGGTCAAGACCTTGCTGTTGGACAAGCGACAGGAACTGACCGAATTAGAACACCTTGACTATAAGGCAGTCCGCGATGAGCGCAACAAAGTTATCGGTTTGAGCGAAGGACAACGACTGATGCTTCGTGCCGGACTGAAAAAACTTTCCATCTTGGAGGAAGGCTTTGCCTGCCTTGATGCCAACAAAAGACCCAAAATGATGGTGATTTGCGAGGACACTTCCGTGACGCCATTCGTAGCGGAATTCCTTGAAAGCGAGGGTCTCGACAAAGAAGACATTTTGAGTATCGACAGCAACAAGCAAGGCGAGGTGAAACCCGATGAATGGTTGGAAATCAAGGAGAAACTGTTCAACATTGACCGCTATGCGAAGCCCAAGGTTATAGTTTCGGTGCTGATGTTGCGCGAGGGCTTCGATGTGAACAATATCTGTGTGGTGGTGCCATTGAGGGCTTCGACGGCCTCCATTTTGTTGGAGCAGACCATTGGGCGAGGCCTCCGCTTGATGTGGCGCGAGCCTGAATATCAGGAAGAAAAGGAGGAAAACCGAAAAGCCGTTTTGGTGCGCAAGGAAAAACCGAAATCCTATTTGGACATGCTGTCCATTATCGAGCATCCGGCTTTCCAGCAGTTCTACGACGAGTTGTTGAGCGAAGGTCTTGCGGCGGTGGAGGACAGCGACATCAACTCAACTTCGGTCACTGGTGACCTTATCAAAGTCGGCTTGAAGGAAAACTATGAGGAATACGACCTGTTTTGGCCCATTGTGATACGCGATGCCGAGGAAGAAATCACCTCCAAGCAAATCGATGTCAGCACCTTGGAGCCATTTTCGGC
>CACXQO010000016.1 GCA_902769815.1 uncultured Bacteroidia bacterium
CCCTGTTTCCAAATAATGCCTTATCTGGCTGAAAATCCACGGGTTGCCGTATGTGGCACGACCAATCATCAAGCCATCCACGCCAAAAGTTTCCTTGTAATATTTCGCTGAAGGGCCATCCACCACATCGCCGTTGCCGATGATGGGGATGTGCATTCTGGGGTTGTTTTTCACCGCGCCGATTAATGTCCAGTCGGCTGGATTGCTGTATTTTGTGGTGCGTAGGCGACCGTGAATCGTTAAGGCGGCGATGCCCACATCTTGCAGTTGCTCAGCGATTTCCACGATTTCTTTATGTTGTTCATCGTAGCCCAAGCGCGTCTTCACTGTCACTGGCGTTTTCACAGCCTCCACCACCGCCTTGGTGATGGCCACCATCTTGGGAATGTCGTTCATAATGCCCGAACCAGCACCTTTCGAGGCCACTTTTTTCACAGGACAGCCGAAATTGATGTCGATAATGTCGGGATGGGCGGTTTCGGCATATCGCGCCGCCTCCACCATCGGCTCAACGGCATTACCGAAAATCTGTATGCCAACAGGTCGTTCAAACTCCTCAAAATCAAGTTTTTTGATGCTTTTCACCGAATCGCGGATGAGGCCGTCAGCGGAGATGAATTCCGAATAGACCACATCTGCCCCGAACATCTTGCAGACATAGCGGAATGGCGGGTCGGAAACATCCTCCATCGGTGCGAGAAGAAGCGGATAATGCTCAAATTCGAGGTGGGCAATTTTGTACATAATTACAAGTTTACTTTAACTACAGATTGTACAGATTTCACTGATTTATTACCGACAGAATTTGGCAACTTTGCTCATCTGTTTAATCTGTATAATCTGTAGTTTGCTATTATTTCAGCGGCAAAATTACAAAAAGTGTATCTTTGCAGCAAAATCAAAGGTCATGAACGACAATTTGTTTATCGAAAACTTGAAACAATCCACTGGGATGCGGATTTTTTTGTATTTGGTTATCTTATTGATTAGTACGCTAATAGGTATTTTATTGGCCGCTGTTTTCTTTACTGGTGACACTGGAATAAAAATCGGACAGGGCATCAGCTCCATCTGTATGTTTGTAGTGCCGCCTTTCGTGTATTATTATCTTACGCGCAAGGAACACCAAATGCAAGAATTGGGATTCCGCAGCCTTACTCCACCGTGGTGGCTGATATTAATAGGTGTGGCTGTGATGTTTGTCTGCATACCTGTCACCACACAACTGACCACATGGAACGAAAACTTGAGTTTCGGTAAAAACTTAACATGGCTCGAAGACTGGATTAAATCCTTGGAAGAAACTGCAAAAGCAGCGACAGAAAAGATGCTGAATGTGGACACAATTGGTGGACTGTTGCTCAATTTGGTCATCGTTGCCCTGATACCCGCCGTGGGCGAGGAAATGACTTTCCGTGGTTTGTTGCAACAATCGTTGACCCGCAAAATGAACCCGCACATCGCCATTTTCCTTTCGGCGGCCATCTTCTCCTTCATCCATTTCCAGTTTTACGGATTCCTGCCGCGCATGTTCCTCGGCATCCTGTTAGGCTATATGTTTTACATCACCAACTCACTATGGGTCAGCATTTTGATGCACTTCGCCAACAATGGCACGGCGGTGATTCTCTATTACCTGAATTACAATGGCATCGTCAACATCGACCCTGACCATTTTGGCGCAACGGAAAGTGTGTGGATTTTGTTCGCAAGTGCCTTGGTGACTTCGGGGCTGATTGCTTGGAGTTGGTGGAAAAGCCAGCGCCCCCCGCAAGACAGCGTTATTCCTTCATCGCCTGCCTGATGGCCTTGGCCAATTGGTCGGGGCAGGAAGTGCCTTTAAAGCCGCAGCTGATGCCTTCCAACTTGGCGACGACATCCTCTGCCTTCATTCCTTCCACGAGAGTGGCCACGCCTTGCGTGTTGCCGTTGCAGCCGCCGTAAAACTGCACATTCTTGACAATGCCGTCCTCGATTTCAAACTCGATGGCTTGGCTGCAAGTGCCTTGGGTTTTGTAGGTGTATTTCATTGGATTTCGGTTTTTTAACTACGAATTTTACGAATAAGACGAATTGTTACGAATAGAATTTTGCAACTTTGTTGCGAATTGGTACGAATGGATAGATGTATGAATGATTCGTACAATTCGCAGCCTTGGCTGCAAAATTTGCGCCTCAATATTCGTTAAATTCGTGTAATTCGTAGTTTTTTCATTGATTCTAAAACTTTGACATAAACTTTTGGCTATCAACTACAAACCTTTCGTGAATGCCTTCGCCAACGAGCGTTTCACCCTCGAAGCATTTCACTTCAAAGACCAAGCGGCGGCGGTCGATTTCTGTAAGTTCAGTCTCGCAGTGGATGGTGGCTCCAACAGGGCTGGCTTTCAAGTGTTTGATATTGACCGCAATGCCAACGGTTGTGTTGCCTTCGCCGATTTTGTCGGCAACCCATCAGGGCAATCATGGCGGGAGTGGCAAACACTTCCAATGCACCCGAGCCGTACACGGCGGCGGTGTCCTTATGCTCCACCACGAGCTGCACACTGTGGCGGAGTCCTTTCAGCATGTCGTATTCCATCAGCCTTGGAAATTCATGGTGATGTTCACGATGACGTCGGGGTGCAGCGAGCGACCCACGGGACAACTTTCGGCGGCGGCCCAAAGCAGGGCTTTCTGCTTTTCGGTGTATTCCTTTGCGGGGAAGTTGAACACGAGGTCGATTTGCCCGATGCGGCGCGGGTCGGCGGCCATGGTTTTGGTCACCTCGTATGTGGTGCCTTCGATGTCGAACTTGTGTCCTTGTGCGCTGATGCCCATGATGGTCATCATGCAACCAGCAAGTGCTGCACAGGCGAGGTCGGTGGGCGAGAAGGCTTCGCCTTTGCCGTGGTTGTCAGTGGGGGCATCGGTGAGGATAGTGTTCCCCGATTGCAGGTGGGTCATCTCATTGCGGAGATTGCCCTTGTAAGTTCCTTTAATTGTTGCCATATTTATCTGTTTTTTATTTCACAAAACCTGCAAAACCCTCAAAACCTTTTTCTTGTGGGTAGTGGGAAGCACGCCAACCGGCTGCTTCCCAGCGGCGACATGGTTGTGGAGCCGCCCACGTTTTTTTGGAGTTTTGCCAAGTTTTGTGAGTTTTGTGATTAATTAATTTGTTCCAGAATTAACCCTGCCAAACGGCTCGTGCCCACGCGGAAGAGGTTCTGGTTGAGCCACTGTTCGCCGAGGATGTTTTTCACTAAATAATAATAGGTGAGCGCGTCGTCGGGCGTTTTCATTCCGCCGGCAGGCTTGAAACCGACCTTCTTGCCCGTGGCCTCATAGTATTCCTTGATGGTGTCGATCATGACGATGGCGGCCAAAGGTGTGGCGGCCACTGGCACCTTGCCCGTCGAAGTCTTGATGAAGTCGGCACCGGCAAGGATGGCCAATTCGCTGGCTTTGCGGATGTTTTGCACGGTCTTCAGTTCGCCCGTTTCGAGGATGACTTTCAGTTTAGCCTTGTCGCCACAGGTTTCCTTGATGGTCTTGATTTCTTCAAAAACCTCGTCATATCTTCCCGCGAGGAAAGTGCCACGCGAGATAACCATGTCGACCTCATCGGCGCCTTCGTTGACACAATATTCCACCTCTTTGACTTTCAGGTCGAAAGGCATCATGCCCGAAGGGAAAGCGCAGGCCACCGTAGCCACTTTGATGCCGCTGCCAGCCAGCAGTTGCTTGGCTTGACGGATGAAGGGGCTGTAGATGCAGATGGCAGGTACGCTCAAGTGCGGCTTCTGCTTCGGGAAAGCCAAAGCCTTTTCGCAGAAATCCTTGATTTTGGCCTCGTTATCGAAGGCTTCAAGGGTAGTGAAGTCGATGCTTTGGAAGATGGTTTTCAAGGCTTCCTTTTCGTGGCCTTTTTTCTTCTCTTCGTTGAGAATCAGAGTAATACGCTCATTGAGTGCTACTTCGCTATGGTTGTAGGGGTTGAATTTCATGGTGATATATAATTTGGTCATTCTTCTTTCGATAGTTTTTCAAGCAATTCCCGGCCTTTTTGTGTCAGATAGTATGACTGCATCGGGTGGTTGGGCTTTTCGGGGTAAAGCATGGCGAAGTAAGTTTTTTCTGTCACGAAGTCTCAAACCCTCCATTAAAGTCTTCAAATTCGCTCCCTTATCTCCAATGATGGAAAGAAGAGCCTTTATGCGTCTTGCTTTTTTGTTTGAGGTTGTGGGGTTTTGAGGTTGTGGGGGTTTGAGGTTGTGGGGTTTTGAGGTTGTGGGGTTGTGGGGTTGTGGGGTCGTATGTTCTTGAAGTTGTGCGTTTTCGAGGTTGTGCGTTTTCGAGGTTGTATGTTTTCGAGGTTGTACGGTTTCTGAGGTTGTACGGTTTTCGAGGTTGTACGGTTTTGAGGTTGTACGATAAAATGTAATCCAAACGAACAATCCGTTTGTTCCGTATTTGGGCTCGGGCAAACCTGCTTCCACGCAGGCTTCCATCATGCGGCTCACACCACTGCCCCAATTTTCCAGGAAAGTAGTCTTGAACAAAATATCAGCTATGAGTGGGTTCTGTGCAAATGATTGATGGTTGGTTTTTATGGTTTCCACCGTCAATTCTTCAGGTAGATGGCCGGTGTTCTCAATCTCTACACGGTCGTCATAGATGGCAATGCCGACAGAGCCACTTGGACTATGAAATTGCCTGTGGCAGAGCGCGTTGGTCAGTGCTTCGCGAAGGGCAACGGCAGGAATTTCCAGTTTCTCCTCTCTCATGAAGCCCACAATCTTGCCGCTTAACGACAAATGCTTGAAGAAAAAAGCCATGCCAGCATCCAACAAATCGAAAAAATTACCGTATGCCCGTTGGTTGTCGATGAACTCCATCTTGTCCGTTCCACGGAAACGGGCCATTCGCAGCAAAAACTGGGGAAAATCCCTCGTGTCGCGCAAAAACAAGGCGGCAGCGGCATTCTTCAACTGTCCTTTTTTTGTAAGTTTCAACTCCTCCACAAACCGCTCTGTCGTGTCGGTGAGCGATGTGGCGGGCATTCTCCCGCGTTCCACACCAAGGCGCACCGACCCTCTAATGCGTTGCTCGTCCAAATCCGCAATGGTGATGTCTTCGCAGATTTGGCCTTCCCACGGATAGTGCTTCAGCCTGCTTCGCATCAACCTTTCCTCAAAAATGTCGCGAGGCATGACAATCGTTGTGCTTTCCACGCGCAAATAGGGTTTCCCGTCGTAGGTATAGGGCACCTCACCAAAAGAGGCTCCGTCCAAACGTATGGCAATGACTTGAAACCCTTCGCGGCCAGGAATATCGACATATTCAACAGGGAGGTCGATGGATGGCTCAAGTTTGGTGAGTTCGTGGGCAATTTCCCTACAGGCAGAACGCATACCGTCTTTCAACTCGCCCGTGGTCTTTTTCAGTTCCAAGGTGCGGGTCTCGTCGTTTTGTATCAGCCGTTGGATGTCGTCGATGGTCATGTTTGGATAATTTGCTACAATATGCCGCAAAATTAGGCAAAATCCCGAATTTGTACCCTGAAATCAACAGAAAATCGTACTTTTGCGCTCATAAATCCCTAAACCGTAATTATTGGAAAAAAGAAAAAGAGCAAAAACACAGCACATAATCATTTAGAATAGCATTTCAAAAACGAATTCTTAGCCATCAAATTTCCACAATGTCTCTTCGGAGACACTCGACAAGATACGTTATGAAACGCCCTTTTTGGCGTGGAATAACTTGTTGTTGAGTGGGCGTGGAAACCCGATGGCTAGCAAGTTGAACCAATTCCACGCTTTTTCATGCACATCGGGCAACATATAAAAGAAGTGATGCGACAGCAAGGCACGACGGCCACGCAATTGGCAGAAGAGGTTTGCTGCACCCGTACGCATATCCACAAGATTTTCCGCAAGGACAATATCGACATTGCTTTGTTGCGCCGCATTTCCGATGCCTTGAACCATGATTTTTTCCACGACCTTTCTGATGATTTTCAACATGAATTGCCATAAATGGTCACAAGTTTCCTGGAATGTGAATTGATGGTCATTCGTGGCACATTCCATATAATTCGTATTTCAAAAGAAGGAAGTGTATCCAGATTAGATACTGTGTCCAATGTGGCCACTATGGAAAACGATTCAGGAAACAGTAAGCCTTTATTTTTGCAATTTAAACCTAAACTGCGGGCGACAGGATAAAGACTGCCATAGATTTATGAGAAAATCAATATTGTTGTTGGTGATGCTCCTCCCCGGTGTGTTCTGTATGGCATCATGTGGAGAGTGGGGTAAAAAATCACCAAAAAATTTGATTCAACCAGATTCGGTCGTGTATTCCATGTTGGGCAAAACCATGTCTGAGGTGCTGTTCGATCCGACTAGCGTAACATGTTACACTCTAAAAGGTAAGACCGTGGTGGATCCCTCGGATTATCAAGTGGAACCTCATTGGGTGCGTGATAGTTTGGTCGGGAATCTATCACCTGAAATGTATGGAGTCCTTCAATTTGTTCTTATTGCAAATAATGAGAATTACAAGGATGACACGCTTCGCATAAGAGCACCATATGTTCCAATGTTGGAATTTGAATTCAAACAAAAAAAGAATGTGGTTCATGTCCTCGTTTCTACTTCAGACCAAACATGGACCATCATGTACGACGACAAGCAACAGATTCATTTCAACTACCATGACTATAAGGTGATAAATCGCTTTTGTGAGTTGTTTTTAAAGAATGAAAAATAAAAAATTAAGGAGGATATTTATGAAAAAGGTGTTATTGTTGGCCATCACCGCCATGACAATGATGGTCGGAAATTTAAAGGCACAAACATTCCATGTTATTAGTTTTTGCAATACTCTTGACCCAAACATTGGATGTGAGGTGGATTATGATCGGATTGTCCAAGAAACAGGTGGTATAGGGGCTCTTCTGGGATATGAAGTGAGGTTTTATTGTGGAGAGGGAGAGGATTGCTCAAAGGAGAATCTTATGAACACGGTGAATTCGCTCAACTGCGGAAAAGACGACATTGTCTTTTTTTACTATTCTGGACATGGCACTCGTTCATCGCAAGACAACAGCGAGTTTCCACAAATGTGCCTGAAATATCAGGCTTACGACCAAGACAAATTTGTTGCCGTGCACACGGTTGTCGAAAAACTTCAGACCAAAGGCGCGCATTTTACTTTGGTGATGACCGACTGTTGCAACAATCCCGTTTCGATGGTTTCCCCCAAAACCTTGATGAGTAAAGATGGTGGCGTTATGGATGACAACACGACAGTGGCTCGTAACTTGCGCAAGCTTTTCGTTGAAACGCAAGGAATGGTCATCGTGACGAGCAGCAAAAAAGGGCAAACCTCACTCGGAGGCAAGCGCAATGGAGGATTGTTCACTGATCAATTCTTTGGTAATAGCTTGTATGAGGCTGCCAAAGGAAAAATCCCTGCCACATGGAATGATGTGTTGCAAAACACTTATGGACTAGTGAAAAATCTTGCCGCTCAAGTGGATAATCATCTTCAGGAACCTTATTTTGAGATTAATACAAACAACGCCCCGTCAAGTTCGCCTGATGTGACACCTAACACGCATGTCTCGCCCGTTGTCGCAGTCGATTCAAATTTTGCCAATGAACTGGCGACATTGTTGGATGCCTCCCATTCAGAGGATTGGCGTCTTAACCAAGCCAACAATTTGGCTTACAGGTACTTTACAGCCGATGCAAAAGTGGCTACCGTTGGTCGCAATGGCACGACCATAATAGAGTATGAATCTGCTCGTGACTTTTTGCGCCGTATCGCAGTTTCGAAACTTATCTCAAAAATGAATGTCATTAAAGAAACGACCGATTTATCGGGTAAACGCAATTATATCAAAGTTCAAGAAATTAGAAAATCCAAATGACTATGAAAAGATTTTTAGTAACACTGGCTTTTTGCCTTTCTTTCGCGACTTTTGCTGCAGCGCAAAATGTCCAACTTATCAATGACCTTGGTATCCAAGAAGATGAACTCTCGGATGTGCAAGAACGTATCGCTGAGAAAGTAGATGACTTTCAACGCTGGATTCAGGACCTTGCTGGACGAGGCAATGTATCGCACAACACGAAAATGGAAATCTACGACCGTACGTTGAAGCTCTTTATCGGAGAAGGCAAATCTTATACTACGCAGGTGCCTAACCCCTACGGCGGTTATACCGATCAAGTTCACCAGGCCGTAACGATGTCTATCATCAATTCCAAATACAATAAGATACGTACCAAGCAGCCGATGACAACCTACTTGTCAAACCTCATCAAGCGCAGCGAAAATCCCAATTACCGCTATAAGCAAGTGGTGATTGAGGCCGCTGATGCCGTGAGGGTCGATAATTTCAGGAGAGTAGGTGATGGCCGTTATATGGCTACGGCGCACATCCTTCAACACTTCATGGGTTATGGCAAGGATGGAATGCGCGTTCAGTATGAGGACTACACGGCCAAGACCATTACCATTTATATTAACCGTTTGGAAATAGCCACGCCCGAAGGGATGAATTACATTTGGCAAATCCTTTTGGGAGACGTGGATTGTGATGATATATGGTAAGGATATGTAAAATATTGACCATGTGCATGGCCATGATGATTGCTGCTCCATGTTTTGCTCAGACATGGGGCAGCAATCCCGAACTGAATGCTTTTGCCAATTACTATGTCAAGAGCCTCAACGAGTTTATGCACCGTTTCAATGCGGACGAGATACCCGCATTCATTCAGGAAGAAGGTGGAGAGAATATGCGTCAGCGCTGCATCATTGCCCTTTTCGATTTGGAACAGGTGCCTGACGGAAAGAGCGAGGCCGCACAACGCATCCTGAAGTTCGATTCCGTTGTTTGTGCAAACAAGACGATGCTGCACATCACAGACCCGGGATTGTATGCTGAGGCGCGTTGTCTGTTCAAATACAAGAAAAAGGACATCGAACTCAACCTTGTGCTCGTGTATGAGAATATTCGTGACGACTATTATCGTTGGGCGATTGCTGGTGTGAATGGCTTGGTCGAAGCAGGTATCATCGATACAACCGCGTATGGCTACATCAATCCAGTGCAGCACGAGTTGCACTTTTCGGAATTGTCGCAAGCATTTCCACACATGAACGGCTATTTTCTGAGAAGTCGCCATGTCGACCAACTCTCATTTTTAGCTGGTCTTGCCGAAAGTGGCACTTTGCAGCTGGTGGGTTGCCAAACGGTGACCTATTGGTTCACCCAAGTGCCAGGGTATGTCTTTTCCGTTTCATTGCATCCGCGTTTGAAAGGAAATGCCGGTTGGCTGATACATGACTTGTTGGAGGTAAAAGAGGAAGACAAATCTCGAATTATTGACTACTTAATTGCAGGAATATGAGAAAATTGATTTTTATATTATTTTGTTTTGCGGTGTTTTTGCCAGCAAAGGCTCAGAATATTAGTATTATTGATGATTTAGCTCAGAGTATTGATGATTTTGAGGATGTGGAGGAACGAATCCAAGAAAAAGTGGAAGACTTTTACTCTTATTTACAATGTCTTGCTGGGCGTGACAATGTATCGCATGCCGCCAAAATGGAAATCTATGACCGTGTGTTGCTTTTTTTTATAGGGGAAGGTAAGCCATTTACGATCTTAGTCCCCAATCCTAATGGCGGTTATTCTGAGCAAATTCACGAAGCAGTTACCATGTCAACCATCAATCCCAAATATAATAAGATGCGTACCAAGCAACTGATGACGACATACTTGTCAAATCTCATCAAACGTAGTGATAATCCCAATTACCGCTATAAGCAAGTGGTGATTGAGGCCGCTGATGCCGTGAGGGTCGATAATTTCAGAAGAGTTGGTGACGGTCGATATATGGCTACTGCCCACATCTTACAAACCTTCATTGGTTATGGCAAGGATGGCATGCGCCAATCTTATGTGGACTACACAGCCAAGACCATTACCATTTATGTTAATCGTTTGGAATTTGACACTCCTGATGGAAATACGGAATACATCTGGCAAATCCTTTTGGGAGACGTGGAATGTGAGGATGTTTGGTAATAAAACACTTATAACAATAATACAATAATTTGTTTATGAAAACATTGCTACTTTTTATGTTACTGACCATGCCAATAATGGTCAAGAACGACAAACCCTTGGAGCTACGGGCTAAGAGCATTGCTGAAGAATATTATTCCTCATTTCAGCAGTTGGCGCAAATGCCCAATCCTTATGATGATGAAGGAAGGCAGCTTGAGAATAAAATTATGAAGATGGTCGGTTCTGACATTAATGGTAATATTATTTCAATTAATTTACGGATTCCCAATGACATTGACCCAATCCTTGGGTCTGACGATTCGAGGAAATCTGATGTTACAGTTTCCAATTATGTTGGTCACTATGTAGAATATGCGGCGAAAAAAGACTTTGGTTATTCCTACCAAATAGTATCTTGGGAGCAGTTGGAACAACCTTCCAAAGGTGTTGATCTTAGTATTCAATATGCCGGCGTGAAAGTCCGAAAAACTTATTCTTATCAAAAGAAAAACATTGATGTTGAAGAGACCATCACTATCACATTTTTGAAAAACAGGTATTATATGTCAAGTATAAAAAATCCGTATGGTACCGCTCAAACTTCAGGGGATTTGGTTGCGTTGGCATTGCATTATTACACCAATCGACAATACAAGGAAGCATTGAATACTTTTGAGGGTTGCATCAAAAAATACAACAATAACGCAGCTAAGTATTATGCCGCCATTATGTATTTGCAAAATCAAGGATGTAAGGGGATGAAGCGTAAAGAACGGGATGAGAAAGCCATTAATTATTTGCTCGACTTGAAACGCCAATGGGATGACGAGTTTAAGAATTCAATAACCACTGGTTATTATGATGATGAAGAATTACTTTTCCCGTATAAAGCAGTTTCATTGCTTGGTATTTTAGGAATTTACTAACCAAATCTTTGTTGTATGAAAAAATCAATACTTATCGTATTTTTGTTAAGCCTTACTATATGTGGCTTTTCACAAGGTCATGTCAGACCTAAACGTTTTTATGTGGCTTTTGGGGGTACTGAGAGTTTCCGTATTGCCACTGTTCCAAAGAGAGTGTCAATGGCAGACGGAACCGTTTTGGATGCCAAGCGTTTACCTTTCTTGAATCTGAAAAACGCCCCTCCTATTTTAGGAGGTGCCCATTTGGGTCTTGATGCTGTTTGCATCTTCCCCATGAGCCGTGTCGGGTTTGATGTTATGGTCAACTATCACCGATTTGGTATTAGTATGACCTATCCGGGTAATGATGGAAGGACCAACTATGTTACCAATTCAGTGGTGCCAGAAATTGATTTTAGAATTGAGTTGGGCAATAAGTTTAAGCATCCTGGAGCACCGGTTGCGGTCGCTTATTTGGGAGCGGCATACAATTACCATTTTTCGTATAGTGGAGCTTTTGACATTGACCCAAACAAACGCAATGCAGTTAATAATGGTTTGGAAGGGGTAGTGGGTATTGGAATACAATGGATTCCAACTGGCATCATGCAAAGCGCTTTCGGCACTGTGATTGATTATGCGGACAATTACACCAATCAACAGTATTCCCAAGGTGCTGAAGATTTAAGGAATAGCTTAAAGAAGTTTAGACCATATCTTTCAATTGCTTTGATGTACCGACACAATTTCTATGATTATTTTAATCAAAACTATCATTACAGCGCAACTGATAGCTATCCATTTGAAGGTTTCTCCTCAAAATTCGGAGAAATCTTTTTACGGATTACAGCAGGAAGATAAATGACAATAAACCTATCAATAACAAAAAAGAACAGTAAAAATGAAAAAGTTAGTCGTTATTATGACCATCATTGGTCTATGTTTTGTTTTCGGTCTACAGGCTCGAGCACAGTTCAGTATTCATGCGGGATATTCTCCAACTGTATTAACTGAGAAAACTAACATGGGAGAATCACATTCTGCGAAATACCAAAGTTTTTATGCTGGCGGTTTGTATAGTATTGATGCTTATCTGCTAAGTTTCTCTTTAGGTGCTAAGTTTCAATATGATAAGCGAATTGGAGATGTTGATACTTTTGTCAATACAAATGTTCCCAATGAACAATTTCAGGTAGGTGTTCCAATACTTGTAAATGTAAACTACAATTTTTTCTATAGTAATGGGTCAAAAACAATTTACATTAAAATGTTTCCATATTTTGGTGTAATGCCTACCTATAGGAAAGACATGGGAGAACAAAGCGGTTACAAAGCATTTGATGTCAATTTAATGGGTGGTTTATTGCTAGGCTATTCCCATTTTAATCTATATGCTGGCTATCAAGGTGGTTTGTTGGATTTAGACAATAACGAAGCAACAACCTCTCGTTTACGCGGCTGGTTCTTTGGCGTTGCCTATTCATTTTAAGTAAGTATTCAAAGCATAATGATAGGCAAGAGCCTCGGGACTACAGGACACGAGACGAGTGCAATTCTTCGACAAGTGTAGGAACCCGACTCGTGTCCTACATCTAAATAGGTAAACTAATACCGCAAATCTACATAAATGAAATAATTAAATTTTAATCGATAAAATTAAACCAAGCAACATTATGAGAAAATTGTTCATTTTATTAGCAGTCGTCGGACTTTGCGGTCATTTTAACGAAAAGGCGCAAGCACAATCCAATTGGAAAATTCCTAATGGCTACAAACCTGTTTCCAATGAGTATGAATTATACAAATACGGTTATCGTCACAATTTCTTTATCCATGCGGGATACGCCCCCGAAAAAATCACTCAGAAGACCAGTTTGGGAGAAAAAAAAACTGTGCGATACCAAGGCTTTTATGTGGGTGGCTTGTATTCATCAGGGATTTTTGCGATAGGTCCTCAATTGCGATACCAATACATGGGATCAAGCAATAACGACGCTTCATTTTATGGCATTCTTCCAGAAAAGCAATTGCTGTTTGAATTACCTGTTTTGGTTTATTTTCCAGGTACTATCAACAATCGACTTAGGACGGAATGGGATAACAAGTTGTATGTTAAGCATATAGCAAGAGTTATTCCATTTATCGGGGTGATGCCCAGCTACAAATATAGTTTTGGGATTCAGAACAATTACAAACCCATAGATGTTTATGGCCTTGCTGGTTTGTTGGTGGGCAGAAAACACTTGAACGTATATTTGGGTCTTCGGGTAGGTTTGCTTGATATGGACAAAGGTGATGACACAAAGACCTCTGCTTTTGGTATGTTTTATGGATTTGCCTATTCATTTTAATGTGATTGACTATGAAGAGATTCAGAAATACAATTACTCTCATTTGGCTAATAGAAGAGGTTGGCTCCGTTGTCATGTTTATGTGACAGGAAATGCGATGCTATGTTGAGGCTATAATGTCCGTCCTGTTTGATTGAAGAAAAACTAATCTGGAAAAGATATGAAAAAGCTAGCATCCTTAGAATTTGTTTCAAGTTTTGTTTGGGTATTTTTGATAAGTATTTCAGCTAAGGCTCAGTCCAATTTGACACTTTCCGAAGCGAAAGGGATTGCCAACACATACTATGGTGCGTTCCAGCAGATGGCCAAGCATCCTGTAGGAGAAATACAGATTCAAAGCGAATTCCGTTTGCTGGATGCTCTCGGGAAGGATGACAATGGGAATAAAATCTCATCTGTATTTCGGGTTCCCAATGATTTAATAAAAGTGGTAGGAAGCTCCATGGATAATGAGGAACCTGTGTTGATTACAAATTACATTGGTGATTTTTTGCAAATTGCAGAAGAAAAGAAAACAGATTTTTCCTACAAAGTGCTTTCGAGTGAATATCAAAACGCCCCTGAAATGGTAAAAGGTGAAGATGCTCCAGTTTTTGTGAGTGTCATGGTTGAAAAAACGATTAAAGTCTCCAATCATCCCGAATTAAAGTTTGAAGAAACGATGTCTCTCAATACAAGAAACAAATCCGTAGCGTTGATTAAGAACAAATATCGTCCGTCTGTTATAAATGCGGAAAATGTTACGACAGAAGAGCTTCTTGCCGAAGCTCAAAATATGTATTCCAATAAGCGCTATGAAGATGCTTTTAGGTTGTATCAAAAGGTTTTGGAAAAGAATCCGAATAATGATGAGGTTTGGTATTATGTGGGCGTTATGTATTATAAAAAGCAAGGAGTGGGAAATCTTAGCAAAAAGCAGCGGTTGCAGAACGCATACGAATGTTGGAAAAAATGTAATCTTAAAAAAGCCCATCGAGCAATATCATTTATTACTGATGGTAGAGAATAGTATGGAAATCAAAACACGAAATAGAATTTAAGAAAATGAAAATAAAGTTATTAATTATTGTTTTATTGACTTCAATTACAATAAATGCCAATTCGCAGAATTTTGGCACCTGGTCTGGAACAATCAGATTTTCTGGGGGATTATTGGGAGGCGCAATGGTCTTTTCACCTATGATGACTACTTGGATGCTATATGAAGGCTTTAAATTTAGGTACGGTGATGGTGGATATAGTAATGGTGCCTCTTTTTCTGGCTGGATGCGAGATAATCACGTCGGTTTTCTTCGTTTTTTTAATGCAGGATACGATTTCTTGGTTCCACAATGGTCAATGTCATTCTCAAATGATAATATTAAATTTGATCGATTTTATGCAAGGTTTGACAATACATTTCATGATTTGTTTTTCACGAATGATTGCTATATAAACTACATGGGATATAACATTAATTGGAAAGACCCTTTTTCAAGATTTGGCTTTTATTTTGGTGCAGATTATGAGCTGCGAAAATTCAGTTTAGATTACACATACAAAGCTCCATATCAATATGATCATTGGTCTGTAAACAACGAAATACAATCACTCGTGCCTTCTGCCGGAATACGCTATAGATTGATTAGTCCAGAGAAGGAAATAGAGGGTTTTCCAATCAATGTAGTTCTCGAAGCTGGAGTATCATATTCAATCATTCTCAATTTTAAGAACGATATAGGCAATAATTCATTGGACAGTTATAGTAAAGATGCTCTAAATAATGGATTTAGAACACAACTTGGAGTAGCACTTACCACCAACAAGTATGGAGCTATTTATGCGAGATGGATTAAGGATCTATATAACCTTTATAATAATGATTATATTGCTACAGATAGAAACGGGTATCTTTACAGCACTGAAATAAACACCAGCACCAGTTACTTTAGTATTGGATACTCTACATTTTTATAATCACTTTCATCTTAGCATCATAAACAATCGAAATGTTATTTAGGAAGTCAATTAAATAAAACAATAAGAAAATGAGAATCAAGACATTATTACTCGTTCTATTGGCATTATTGTCAATCAATATCCATTCGCAGAATTTTGGGACTTTTTCGGGTACGATTAGAGTTGGAGGAGGACTTTATGGAACAGTGTACTCGTATGTCACTCCTGTTACCGTAGGATTGTTACAGGCTTTCAAGGTTACTGATTTTGATGCCAACAATTGGTCAAACGAACAACACAATTTTCTAAGGTTTTTTAATGTAGGAGGAGATATTTTATTTCCCAATTGGACTATGACAGGTTCAAATACAAATATTGAACTTCATAGACCGCTGGAAGATTATCAGACTAACTTCCTTAATCATACCGTGAGGCAATACACAAACTATGTTGGGTACTGGATAAACTGGAGGTCCCATTTTTCGGGAATTGGCGGCTTTTTTGGAATTGATTATGAATGGAAAAGTTTTATGATATTCTATCCATATCCAAATAGCTCCTATAATAAGATTCAATCTATAGTACCAACCGTTGGATTGCGGTATAGATTGATTAGCCCTATGAAAGAAATAGAAGGTTTCCCGTTTAATGTTGTTTTGGAAGGAGGACTGTCATTTGTAATCAACACCAAGTACGATAACAACTGCGGCACCGGGTTGGACATTACAAGCAATGGTATTAGTGGTTATGGATTGGACGCTCTAAATAACGGCTTTAGGCCTATGTTGGGAGTAGCCATTACTACAAATAGATTTGGTTCGATACATGTCAGATGGACAAGGGATTTGTTTCAACTTTTCGATAAAGACTATAAGGCAACAGGAGGTTTCTTGTACAATAATGAGATCACAAATAGTTTCAGTTGCTTTAGTATAGGATGGGCTATTTTTGTTTAATCCGTTCTCCTTTGATACCACAATAATATAACCTTAAACAAATGAAAAAGATAGCATTTATTATTTTGTTGTTGTTTCCAACTCTTGCCAAAACACAATCAAATCTGACGCTGTCAGAGGCAAAAGAAATTGCTAATACATATTATGGGTCATTTCAACAGATGGCGAAGCATCCAGTTGGAGAGATTCAGGCTCAAAGTGGATTGCGGATAATGAATGTCATTGGGAAGGATGCCAATGGGAATTCTTTGGCGAATGATTTTCGTGTGCCTAATGATTTGGTGGAGGTGGGTGGAAAGCATGAAGATAAAAGAACAATGTCTCTCACCAATTATATTGGAGTTTTTTTGCGAATCGCGGAAGAAAAGAAGTTAGATTTCTCATATAAAGTGCTTTCCGATGAATATCAACGGGGGCCTGAGATGAGCGGAAGCAATGACACGCCTCCTTTTGTGCGAATAGTAGTTCAGAAAACAATAAAAACACCAGGTTCGCCCACAATAGTACTTAATGATACCATGTTTCTCCATTCAAGGAATAAAAATGTATGTTCTATCAAGAATCAATTTAGCAGTTCGGGGCTTAACTATGAGGACATGACAATTGATCAATTGCTTGTTGAGGCGCAAACCCTGTACTCCAACAAACACTATGAAGAAGCCTATAGGTTGTATCAAAAAGTGCTGAAAAAGGATCCTAAAAATGAAGATGCTTCATACAGTTTGGGTGTGATGTCATTCAAAGGCGAAGGATGCAAGCAATATCCAAGAAAAGTGCGTGATTATCTTGTTGATTTCTATTGGCAGAAGAGTAATAAAGGGATTGAACAATTAATACTTAACTATAATACTATAAATGTCAATTATACTGGATTCAGTGGTTGGGAATCTGATCCATTTCCTTCGAACCGTTTATTGGCAGGTAATCCAAAGAAAAAGAGAATTGGGTTTATTTCCAAACAAGGTAAAATGGTTATAAAACAACAATACAATTCTGCGTTCCCGTTTTTTAATAACGGTACGGCAATTGTTATGTCGGATAAAAACGAATGGTTCTTAATTGATACAATGGGAAAGGTTAAAGATGTCTATTTGAGAGTAAAAGCTGTTGAAGGAGGTAAACAGTTGTTGGTGCATAAAGAGGATAAAAGCGGAGTTATTAATCGCAAAACAGGTGAGTGGGATGTGCCGTTTATCAATAAAATTACAGCTTATGTCGAAATAGGGGGGGATACCAAACGCTATATTGTTTACAAAGACGGAAAATACGGAATAGTGTCCTCGGAGAATATTGCAATCGTTCCAATCATTTTTAATAGTATTACATCTATTATTGATTTTGAAGAGGATAAGAGAACTTTCTTGTGTGATTATGATAAATCAGCCTTTTCCCAATTATTGGAAAAGTATGAAAAGAGTTATAAGATTCCGATGGTTGAAATAAAAAAAATTGGAACAGTGCTACAAACATATCCAGTGTGTACTGATGGAAATACAATTATGAAAATGATAAAATCGGACAAAACTGAATGGCTCATGATGGACGCTGAAGGAAGAGTTAACACGGTGTTTGACAGCGGAGATATGCTATATAATTGTACATATATCCATTTTTCTAAAGATGGCAAAGACGGTGTTTTTGATTACACGACTGGAGAATGGGTAGTACCATTAATCTATCCACGCAGATCTGTTGAAATATGTGCTTATTGTTGTAATGAAAATGATGAGATAATATTCTTTTCCGTTAATAATGAATCTGCATACGAGCGATTGAAAAAGAAATATAATGGAAGTAGTAATATTCCAGATAATGAACTTAAGAAAATAGGAACTTTGTATAAACTACCACGAAATTCAAAATAACATGAAAAAAGCATTGATTATCTTAGCCTTAGCACTTTGCTATCCATCTCTGTCAAATTGCCAAGTGAACCACAGCGTATGGTATGGCGATTTTGAAGTACGATCCAATTCTTTCCTATTGCCAGTATGTATCAATGCAGCTACTGGGGTCGTTCAGGCATTTACATTGTTTGATTTAGAGGAAGCAGAGATTAAACCCGAATCTTTGAATGGTTTTATTAAATATTGGAAATGGCTGGCAGTAAGCCCTTCGTATGATATTCATGTGCCAAAATGGAGAGCCTATGGTCCTGATTGTGAAATTCCAACACAAGGGCCTGACTGGTGGCGTTGTTTGCTATTCGGAGATTTTCGGCATAATTACAACTTTTCACTAGGATATAATTTACATTGGCGGTCATACGATATTCCATTTGGAGCCAACTTTGGAGTTAATTATGAGTGGAGGGGGTTGTGCATAAAAGAGGGTGATCTGGCAGGTTTGCATAAGACATCGGGGGTAGTCCCTTCCGCAACCATAAGTTGGTATGTTTTGGGAAATGATTTTGAGCGCAAACACAAATGGAACATTGTTGCAAAAGGAGGAGCTTCGTATGTAAAGACTCTTTTCTATAACGATCCTTTGCTGATGGGAAAAGATAAAGTAAACGGAGGCTGGCGTGGTGTTTTGGCAATAGGCTGTAGCCTTAATCGGACGGCTTTAATGTTCAAGTATGAGTGGGATTGTTTTGATTATTTTAATAACTCACAAATTAATACCAAGATGAATAATTTGGTGATAGAGGCTTCAATGAGGATGTATTGATGAACAAATTTGTAAAACCTGATTTAGAACTGCTTTATTATCTCCTCAGCCAAAGCCCGAAAAACCTGTCATAAACGCTATACCCATCCTCATCCTCCGCAATCAGTTCCTTGTCGATGAGGACGCGGAGGGCGCTCCTTACGGTGCTGCCTGCGCCGAGTTGGTGTTTTTGCAGAAATCCCTTTCCGCTTATTTCCTTCACCTTGCCTTCGTGGGCGATGGCTTTTATGAGCGACAACTGATTGGAAGTAAGCAGCTTGCAATAAGTTCTAAAGGTTTCTTTGTATTCGGTTAGGATGTCGTTTATCGCCATTTGCAATGCTTGCCCGTCGATTTGGCGCGTTCCGTATTGGTAAAGCCGGTTGAGCAGGCACTGGATGTACCATGTGTGGCCGTAAACAGTTGTGTACAATTCGTGGAAAGTTTCTTGTGGCAAGGTCTGCTTGTTGCGCTCAAAATGGCGTTGCGCGAAGGCAAAATATGGCTCTTCGGGAATTTCGTAAAGCGGAAACATCTGCGTGCTTTGGAAAAACGGACGCTTGGCGGCCATGAACATTTCCGTCATCAGGTGTTTTTGGCTGCCCGCGAAGATGAAATTGACATTGGTCAGGTGCTGGATGTGGCTGCGCAACAGGGCCTCCATCTTAGGCTCGGGATATTCCGCAATGACTTGGAACTCATCGAAAGCCACATAGCACGGCAGTTTTGACTTTTCGAGCCAACCGAACAGTTCCCTCAGCGAGGCTTCAGCCGCCGAGGGCTGCACATCGAGGCTGATTTCGGGCGCACCAGTGGCGGGATTGGCGGTCATGACGGGTCGCAGCGACTTGAACCACGCCAAAATCTCCTTCCAAACGCGCCCCGACTGCATCCCGATTTTCTCCAAAACCACTTCGCCGAAGGCTCTGGCCATGTCGGCAAGGCATGTGGTTTGGTCCAAATCGACATAGAGGCAAAGGACTTCTTTGGAGTCAAATTCTTCAAAAACATGCTTGATTAATCCCGTTTTCCCCATTCTTCTTGGGCTAATTAGGGTCACATTTCGACCGTTTTCAAGGGCTTTTTTGAGTTGTTTTGTCTCTTTTTCGCGGTCACAGAAGTATTCCCCGCCATGATAAGCGAGTACGGAAAACGGATTGAAATCCTGTTGTTTAGCTTTCATTTTTCCTGCTTTTATAGGTCATTCATTTTACTTAAAATAGAGCGAAATTTTCGCGCCAATATTTTCGCGCCAACTTTTTCGCTGCAAAAATAGATATTTTCCCCAATACAAAACCAAAAACACAATAAAAAACACATTCCCATGTTTAACGAAAAGGCATAAAACTTTTACTTTTGCGCCAGTTTTTAATCAACCAATCAAAAACCGATGCCCCGATGGTATATAACAGCGGTCAATTTAAAATGAAAAAGTGTTTGTTTGTCCTTTCAGCCTTGGTTTTGCTTGCTTTCAGCGGCTGCCAAAAGTTTGCCGGCGAGCCTATTACCAAGGATTTCAACGTTCCGGGAGCCTATACTGAACTTGAAGTTCACAATGCGTTTGACGTCACCGTCAGCGATGCTGTTGATGTCATTACCATCACGGCGGGCGAAAATGTCATGCCGAATGTTGTGGTGGAAGTCGTCGAAAACACGCTGAAAATCCGTCTCAAGCCTATGGCCAGCGTTTATGGCGGTGAATTGAAGGCCACCATTCCTTACAATGCCAACTTGACGAGCGTCGACCTGTCGGGTGCTTCTGAATTTCGTTCAGAGTATGGCCTTGAAGGTCAAAAGGTTGATGTGGAATTGTCGGGTGCTTCCAATTTCATTTCGGGGGCTTCTAATTTCTTTGGCGACATTTGGGCAGACCAAATTGACATGGATTTGTCAGGTGGTTCCAACATCAATGGTAATGTGGCTGCCGATGACCTCGACCTTGAATTGAGTGGTGCCTCGAATGTCAAACTTTTAGGTCAAGTCGGCATGCTCAAGGTTGACTTGACTGGTGCCAGCAATATCGTCAAACAAATCGTGGAGAACCGTTACGGCCTTGTTTGCGACCAGTGCGAAGGCTCGATAACAGGTGCCAGCAATGCCTATATCCACTGCGACGGCAACATCCGCGTCAGCCTTTCGGGTGCCAGCGACCTGCACTATACGGGCGATGCCAACACCACGGGAAGCACCACATCGGGTGCTTCAAACATCATACGCGATGTGCTGCCGTAAGTGATTCTATCGTCATCCTCATCCGCCATTTCCACTGGTTTTTGGCGTTTGCAGGCACATTGATTTGGTCGTCCGCTGGGTTGGGCGACCAATTTTTTTCGTCCAAGTCCAACAGGTCTTGCAGCGGGTAGATGTTCCATTTCGAAGGGCTGTCTTGATGTTTTTCTATGATTTTCTTGAGCGTCTTGGCCGTGACTTTTCGGTCGTCAAGGTCAAGGCTGTCAAGGAATTGGCGGGTTCTTACTTTGTCTTCGGCCAACCAGCCGCGCAAGGTGGGCATATCGTGGGTGCCAGTGGTATAGACGCAGTTTTCGGGTAGGTCTTCGGTCTGCACAAATTGGTGGCCAAAGACCTTGGGCATACGCTGTACTTCAAGGCTCATGATGCCCAACCGTTGCATCACTTCAGGCACACAAGCGGGAATCATGCCACTCGTTGTGGCGGTGGTAATAGAAATCCTCGTAAATGTGGTCGATGGCCTGTTTTTGGTCGTCGCTGAGGGTTTGGTATGCCTTGGTTTTTTGCAGTTCGATGCGGGGATGGTACTTTTCGCTGTCGTGCGGGTCGGGGATGAAAAGCGTTTCGACGCCATTCTTCAAATGTTTGCTTTTGATGAAATGAAAACCTTGGTTTTCAATTTCTTCCATACTCAAAGGCAGGGCTGGACTGAAATGCCCCAACAGGCCCGACTTGGCGGTTTGGGGAATCTCCCAAATGCGGAAGAAGCCCAAGATATGGTCGATACGGTAGGCATCGAAATAGCGGGCCATCACTTGCAGGCGGCGTTGCCACCAAGCATAGTCGTCCTTGGCCATTGCCTCCCAGTTGTAGGACGGAAAGCCCCAATTCTGACCCTCGGCGGCGAAGTCGTCGGGCGGCGCGCCCACTTGCACATCGAGGTTGAACAAATCGGGATGCGATTTCACATCCACACCTTCGGGATTCACGCCAATGGGGATGTCGCCTTTCAGCAGCAAACCCTTGTCGTGCAAGTCTTTGACGGCCTCGCGCAGTTGCTTGTCGCAGTGGTATTGCAGGAAAAGGTGGATTTCCAAGCCATTGCCGTCGCGCTCGGCGCAAAATTGGGCGTAGTCGTGCAACCAGTCTTCGTTTTCTTTTCAGTCTTCGTTTTCTTTTACAAATTGCTGGAAATCATCGCTGTTTTTCAGTGTTTCCCATTGCTGTTCAAAAGCGATTTGGCAGTGTTTCCATTTGGCTTTCAGCACCTTCGGATAATCGACAGAATCTTTTCCGTTGAGCGTCGTCCTCGTCCGCTTGAAAGCTGCGTCTTCCTTGATGCCCAATTGTTTGAGGTTCAGGTAAATCGGATTCAGTGCAAAGGCCGAAATGGCATTATATGGATAGGAATCGCGCCAGTCGTAGTGTGCCGTCGTGTCGTTGATAGGCAGGATTTGTATGATTTTCAGTCCGTTGGCCACGCACCAATCACCCAATTTCGGCAAGTCGGCAAACTCGCCAATGCCGAAATCGTCCCCCGTGCGCAGGCTGAACAGCGGCACGGCCACGCCTTTCATCGTCCGTCTTTCGGTGAGGCCGAACCAATCCCAAATGCAGCTTTTGCCCTCGGGCAAAATGCGGTTGGGGCCGTCTTCCCAACGGATTTGGCCGTTCTCGCGGACGAAATATTTGTATTCGTTTAACGGCGTTACGTCGGTTTCAACAAACCAAATGCCAGGCCCTTCATATTCCATTTTCACGGCCTTGTTTGTGTTCCAATTGCCTAATTCTGCGCTGTTTCCTGTGAGGAATAATTCCTCTCCCCAGCGGCTGTTGTATCGTAATCTGAATAGGGTTTTCATGCTGCAAAGGTATGGAAATTATTTCACGCAGAATCCGCAGAAATCGCTGAACCTGTCGGACGAAGATTTTTCGTCGCTTTGCGTTTCAAATAATTCTGCGATTTCTGCGTGCTAAAAAAATGCGCATTCTATGTGAGAAAATCATTCTATTTTCACCCGACTAATCACCCCGCGATTGCTTCCCGAATCGAAAAACACGCTGTAGGCATAGTCGCTATGCACCTTGAATATCCTTGGAAAAATCTTTTTGCTGACCTTTTGTCCTATGCCGACCGTGCCCGCTTGGGGGTCATAGAGGCCGAGGTGGTTCATTCCGTCTTTCACGAAGAGACCGTAAATCTTGCCCGTGGCCTTGTCAGTGAGGAATTCGTTTTGGAAAAATTGCTCTCCTGAAGTGATTTTCAAAGGCTGACGTTTCGCAATCTTGAAGTCGGGGCCGATTTCCACGATTTCTCGGTTGTCGAGGTCGGCAAACTGAAGCAAACCGTTGACTTTCAAGGGAACAATCTGGTATTCCTTTTTGGCCACGATGGAGCAATACCATTGGATTTTGCCCAACAAAGACGAGTTTTCGGCCAAACGGACCAAATTACCATCCCAAATTTCTTCGTTGATGAGGTCGATGCCGTTATTCTCAGCCACTACTTGATGGTATTCGTTT
>CACXQO010000017.1 GCA_902769815.1 uncultured Bacteroidia bacterium
AAAGGTTTGATGCGCCGCGACCCGCGTATGGTCGAGCGTAAGAAACCCGGTCAGCCCGGTGCCCGTAAGAAGTTCCAATTCAGCAAACGTTAAGCCCTCAGAAGCCGAGCGATTTTGTTTAGTATCCAAATTGCTGAGATTCTTCATGTCAAGACTACTCGGCGATTGTATTTAGCGAATGTAAACATTAAAAAGAAAACTCATGACACAAGTAACATTTGAAGAATTACTGGATGCCGGTTGTCATTTCGGTCACCTCAGAAGAAAATGGAATCCGAACATGGCTCCCTATATTTTCATGGAGCGCAATGGCATTCACATCATAGACCTTTATAAGACACAAGCCAAGATGGACGAGGCCGCCAACGCCCTCTGCCAACTGGCAAAATCGGGCAAGCGCGTCCTTTTCGTGGCCACCAAGAAGCAGGCCAAGGACGTGGTCGCCGAACTCGCCCAGAAAGTCAACATGCCTTACGTGACCGAGCGTTGGCCCGGCGGTATGCTGACCAACTTCGCCACCATCCGCAAGGCCGTCAAGAAAATGACGAACATCGACAAGATGATGAGCAGCGACGCCTACAAGAGCCTCTCGAAGCGCGAAAAACTGCAAATCGAGCGCGAGCGCGAAAAGCTCGAGAAGAACCTCGGCTCTATCGCCGACCTCAGCCGTCTGCCTTCGGCCCTGTTCGTGGTCGACATCATGAAGGAACACATCGCCGTTGCTGAAGCCCGCAAGCTCAACATCCCGACCTTCGCCATCGTCGACACCAACACCAACCCCAACCTCATCGACTTCCCCATCCCGGCCAACGACGACGCTTGAGGAAGGCATCACCGAGCGCAAGAACAACAAGGATCTCGTCCAAGAAGAGGAAGAGGAAGAAGACGACGAGATGAAAGAGAACAACGAGGAAGAGGAAAACAAGGATGACCGCCGTCAGCGTGGCAACCGCCGTCCTCGCCGTCCCGTTGGCAAGAACTAAACTATAGCCTATGGCTTATGGCCTATGGCTAAGGTACCTGAGTTTGTCAAAGGGCCATTAGCCATCGGCCATATTTAATAATAACCTTTAAAACAAGAAACAAAATGAATATTACCGCTTCTCAAGTCAATGAACTGAGACAAATGACGGGTGCCGGCATGATGGACTGCAAGAAGGCCCTCGTTGAGACCGACGGCGACATCCAGGCCGCCATCGACATCCTCCGCAAGAAGGGCATGGCCAAGGCCGCCAAGCGCGCCGACCGCACCGCTTCTGAAGGCTGCGTGCTTTCGAAGGCTACGGAAGACCACAAGTACGCCGCCATCATCATGGTGAACTGCGAGACCGACTTCGTCGCCAACAACGCCGACTTCGTGAAGTTCACGAAGGACGTTTTGGACAAGGCCGTCGCCAACCGCGTGAAGGACATTGAAGCCCTGAAAGCTATGGAGCTTGATGGCCAGACTGTTGAAGCCCTCGTCGCCAACCAAAGCGCCGTCACGGGCGAAAAGACCGAGCTGGGCGCTTTCAAGGTTTTGGAAGGTGAATATGTGGCCAACTACAACCACCCCGGCAATCGCCTCGCCACCATCGTCGAAATGAACAAGAATTTCGCTGGTGTTGAGGAAGTGAGCCACGAGGTGTGCATGCACGTCGCCGCCATGAACCCGCTTTCGGTGAGCGAAGCCTCCATCCCGCAAGAGGTGAAGGACCGCGAGCTTTCCGTTGCCATCGACAAGACCAAGGAAGAACAGATTCAGAAGGAAGTGGAGAAAGCCCTCCGCAAGGCTGGCATCAACCCCAACCATGTGGACAGCGACGACCACATCAACTCGAACATCACCAAGGGTTACATCACCGAGGAACAAGGCGCACAGGCCCGCGAAATCAAGGCCACTGTGCCCGGCACGGTGCAACTCAACGAAGGCATGATCCAGAACATCGCCAAGGGCCGCTTGAACAAGTTCTACAAGGAGAGCTGCCTGCTCAACCAAGTCAGCCTCGTTGCCGACCCCAAGACCGTCGCCGAATACATCCAGGCCGCCGACAAGGAAGCCACTGTGGTGAACTTCGTGCGCATCAAGTTGGGCGAATAATCAATTCACAAACCATCCAAACAGCGCATCCGAAAATTTCGGGTGCGCTGATTTTTTGTGTTTTGGGAAATTATTTGTAGTTTTGCGGATTGAAAATCAAAATGTGATATGGAAGACACGTTGATTGGTATTAAACGATTGGCTTCAGAAGTAGTTCCATTGGGGAGCGAGGCATGGCTTTATGGTTCGCGGGCACGAGGGACTGCTCACTCCTATTCGGATTGGGATATTCTTCTCATCCTCAATAAAGAAAAGCTGACGCAGGCGGATTATGACAATGTTAGTTATCCTTTTGTATTGCTTGGTTGCGAGTTGGGAGAGGAAATAAATCCTATAATGTATACAGAAGATGAATGGCAGTCCTATCATGCTACTCCTTTTTATGAAAATGTCCAAAAAGATGCAGTAAATTTGTTGCAATGACACCAGAAGACAGGAAAATATTGGTTGACATGCAGGTTGAAAGGACGCATCGCTTTTTGAATCAGGCTGATGAAATGATGGATATGGGTTATTCTGATATGGCCGTAAATCGTTTTTATTATGCTTGTTTTCATGCTGTGCAAGCTCTGTTTATCCAGAGGGAAATTGTCGCTCATACCCATTCGGGGATGTTGACTCAGTTCAGCAAACATTTTGTGAAGACTGAAATGGTGCAATTGGAAGATGGAAGTTTTCTTGCCCGTTTGTTTCAGTTGCGACAGAAAGCTGATTATAATTGTGCATACGACATAACCAAGGAAGAAGCACAAGCCTTGCAAGAACCGACACATCAGTTCGTTGAAAAGATAGAGAATCTGATAAGAAAACAATAAAACTCAATAATTAGTTAAAACACAAGCAGAACAACCAACCATAACATATAAATAAGATAGCGTTTATAGCTGTCCTTGGGTTCTAAAATTCCACCCGTCCTCCTTTTTGGGAGGACAACCCTATCAAGGTTAGTTATGAAATGCCGTACTTGGTACGGCGTGGAATGACTTGTTAGATAGGTAGGGCGTGGAATCCCTTGAACCCAAGCAAGAAACAAATTCCACGCATTTTTTATGTCGAAAGTCAGGGAGGTACATATCGGGAACAGGATTAAGGCCGTGCTGAAGCAGCAGGGCCGAACCACGGTTTGGCTCGCCAAGCAGATTCCTTGCACACCCAACCATTTGTATAAGGTGTATGCCAACGCCTCCATCAACACCGACCTGCTGAAACGCATTTCCGAGATTTTGGATTACAACTTTTTTGGAGAGTTTATCCAAAATGGATAGGGATTACTATTGGAAACAAATATGGTTTTCTATCTTTTAATGATAGTATATAACATTGGTTTCCAAAGAAAAAGGATTTTACTTTGTGTTTTATTTGTTTAAGTTAAATTCTAAAATCTAATGTTATGAGTATTAAATTCTTACCTTTGAAAAGGGCGGTTCATACTGCCCTGCTTGTCCTACTGATGAGTGTGGTGGGACTGACAAATGCAATGGCCCAGAGTTTCACTGTGGGCAACCTGAACTATTCCGTCAATAGCGACGGCGTTTCCGTGACTTTGACAGGCCATGTAGACGGCACATCGGCCACAGGCCCGTTAGTGATTCCAGAATCTGTGACCTATAATGGCACGGCGTATACTGTGAAAGAGATAAGCCATATCGCATTTCGTCATAATACTGGGCTTACGGGCGACCTTGTCATTCCTAATTCTGTGACAACAATTCGTTCTAGTGCATTTGAAGGTTGCAGCGGCTTCACAGGTGTATTAACCATAGGCACTTCCTTGACGACAGCGGAAGATTACGCTTTTAATGGTTGCAGTGGCCTAACAGAGATACACTACAATGCTATTAATTGTGAGGATTCTTATTCTGTTTTGAGTTATTGTGACGGTTTGCATACACTTGTGATTGGAGATAATGTAGAGAGAATCCCGGGCGGTTGGTTCAGTGGCAGAGCCTTCACGGGCAGCTTGACCATCCCCAATTCCGTGACTTCGATAGGAGAGAGTGCTTTTCAAGGTTGCAGCGGTTTCACAGGCAGCCTGACTATCCCCAATTCCGTGACTTCAATTGGACAATCTGCTTTTTCAGGTTGCAGCGGTTTCACAGGTAGTCTAACCATAGGCAATTCCGTGACTATAATAAACGCCTATGCTTTTTCAGGTTGCAGGGGTTTTACTGGTATCCTGACCATACCCAACTCGGTGACCAAGATTTATAATAGAGCTTTTCAGAATTGTACTGGCTTTACGGGCAGCCTTGTTATCCCCAATTCGGTAACTTGGTTATCTGGATTTAATGGCTGTACTGGTTTCACAGGCAGTTTGGTTATCCCTAATTCCGTGGACACGATAGGCGGTTATGCTTTTCAGGGTTGCACTGGATTTACTGGAAGTTTGACTCTTGGCAATTCAGTAAATAGGATAGGCTTATATGCTTTTCAGGATTGCACTGGCTTTCTGGGAGTTTTGAACATTCCCAATTCCGTGACTTCAATTGGGCAACATGCTTTCGAAGGATGTAGCGGTTTCATGGGTAGCCTAACCATCCCCAATTCCGTGACCTTAATAGAAGAAGAAGCTTTTTCATATTGCCGCGGTTTCACAGGCAGCCTAACCATCGGCAATTCTGTGACCACGATAGGAAGTTCTGCTTTCAATTATTGCAGTTTCACAGGCAGCCTAACCATAGGCAATTCCGTGACTACGATAGGAGGTTCTGCTTTCTCTCGTTGCTATGGCTTCACAGGCAGCCTCACCATCCCCAATTCCGTGACTACAATTGGACAATATGCTTTCTCCGGTTGTAGCGGTTTCACAGGTAGTCTAACCATAGGCAATTCCGTGACCACGATAGGTGGTGCTGCTTTTGAAGGATGCAGCGGTTTTACAGGCAGCTTGACCATCCCCAATTCCGTGACCACGATAGGAGGTTCTGCTTTCTCTGGTTGCGGGGGGTTCACTGGTAGCCTAGTCATTCCAAACTCGGTATTAACAATAGATGAATATGCTTTCTCCGGTTGCAGCGGTATCACGGGCAATCTGACCATCCCCAATTCCATAACCACAATTAAGAAAGGAACTTTCAGCGGTTGTAGTGGCTTCACTGGCAACCTTGTGATTCCTAACTCGGTGGTCACGATTGGACAGAATGGAGATGTTTCTTATGAACAGGATGGTGCTTTCTACAATTGCAGCGGCTTCACTGGCCTGACCATTCCGAATTCCGTAATGGTGATAGGTGGTGCTGCTTTCTATGGCTGTAGTGGTTTTACAGGCAGCCTGACCATCCCCAATTCCGTGACCACGATAGGTAGTGCTGCTTTCTATGGTTGCAGTGGTTTTACTGGCAGTCTGACCATTCCCAATTCCGTGACCACGATTGGTAGTTATGCTTTCTCTGGTTGCAGTGGTTTCACAGGCGATTTGGTTATCCCTAATTCATTGTTCACTATTAAAAAATATGCTTTTAATAATTGCTCTGGTTTGACAAGCCTAACTATTGGTAATTCCGTGGTAACTATTGAAGAAGGCGCTTTTGCCTATTGCAGTGGATTCACTGGTGCATTGGTGATTCCTAATTCTGTAATCAGTATTGGAAGAACTGATAATTACGTATCTGGGGCATTTCAGAATTGCAGTGGTTTCACGAGTTTGGTATTGGGTGAATCTTTAATGACAATTGCTGGAAATGATTTTAGGAATTGCACTGGTTTCACCGAAATCTATTCAAACAATGCCACGCCACCTATGATTATTATGAATAATACATTTTCGAACTTTTCCGTTCCTGTTTATGTTCCTTGCGGATCGGAAACGGACTATCAGGCAGCCACGGGTTGGAACAATTTCACCGAAATAAAGGGTCTTTGTGCTGGAACAGTCACAGTTGAGGCAAATCCTGCTGAAGGTGGCACAGTTGCAGGCGGAGGCTATTACGAAAGCGGAACGCAATGCACTGTTACGGCGGTTGCCAATGAGGGCTTTGCTTTCGCCAATTGGACCAAAAACGGAGTGGTAGCCTCCACAAACGCTACATACACTTTCCCTGTGGCGGGTGATATGACTTTGGTGGCCAACTTTTTGCAAGATGGCAACATTGTCTTTGCAGATGCCAATGTAAAGGCCATTTGTGTGGAGCATTGGGACACCAATGGCGATGGCGAATTGAGTTATGTCGAGGCCGCATCGGTGTCGAGTTTGGAATACTATTTTGAATATAATGAAGAAATCACATCGTTTGACGAACTGCAATACTTTATTGGATTGAATTCCATCGGGGATTATGCTTTTTATTATTGTTCTGGCCTCACTTCCATAGTGTTGCCCAGTTCTATAACAACCATTGGGTATTACGCATTTTATTACTCTGACCTTCAATCAATCATTACATTGGCTTTAACTCCTCCTGTCATTAGTGGTTATTATACTTTCTCTGGACTTTACGACATATTACTTTTCGTGCCCTGTGGTGCGCTTGAGGCTTACCAGAATGCGGACTATTGGTCAAATTTCTCCAACATTGTTTCGGAACCAAGCCGTTATTTCGTGCAAAATGGATTGCGCTACGAAATCATCAGTTCCAATCCGCCTCAAATGAGATTGACGGGCTTCGCCGAAGGCATCACAACGGCTGAGAATATAGTGATTCCGGCATCTATCCATAGCGATTGCTCTGAATCGGACTACACCGTGACAGAGATTGCCGATGAGGCTTTTATGGAGAACCTCCACCTGACCGGCACGCTTGACCTGCCTTCCACCTTGACTCGTATCGGCAATAGCGCATTTGACGGTTGCGAAGGCCTGACCGGCACACTCGTCATTCCAGAGAATATGGGGTGGATTGGACAATGGGCGTTCTATGCTTGTGGTTTCACCTCCATCCAATACAATGCGACTAATTGCACAATGGTCGTCAATGCGTATGAAGAGGCTCCTTTCTTGTGGTGTTCCCAATTGCAGGAAATTGCCGTTGGCGACAATGTGACGAACATTCCAGACTATGCATTTTATAAAACCTATGCCGAGAATTGCCAGCTTGTCCTTGGCAATGGGGTTCAGACCATTGGCAAATATGCGTTTGGCAATGTGAATGATGCAAACAAAGGTTTGTCGGGCGAGTTGGTCATCCCTGCATCGGTGACGGACATCGGGCACAATGCTTTCTGCTACAACTACAACCTGACTGGCGACCTCGTCATTCCAGAGAACATAAACAAGATTGGCAAACAGGCCTTCATCTATTGCGGCATCACTTCCATCCATTACAACGCCACCGATTGCGTAAGCATTGGACTGAACGATGAAGGTACATGGAATTTCGCCTTCTGGAACTGCACCCAATTGGAGGAAATCGTTATTGGCGACAACGTGACACAAATTCCGATTTATGCCTTTGCCAACACGAATGCCCAAAATTGTCGTGTGGATTTGGGAACAGGTGTTGCAACAATCAACAACTATGCATTTTATAATGGAACAAGCAATCCCACCTACAGCATCAAGGGGGCTTTGGTAATTCCTGCTTCGGTTGGCACGATAGGTTATTGTGCATTCTATGGATGTTCGGGCTTAACCGAGATTTGGAGCAAACGTCCGAGTGCACCCTACATCCAATTCAACACCTTCACTGATGTTGACAATTCCATCCCAGTTCATGTGCCTTGCGGATCTACAAGCAGTTATCAATATTCTAACTACTGGTCGGCATTCACCAACTATGTTGAGAATCCCGCTGTGCTTATTGCGAGGTCGAATAATGAACTTTTGGGTATGGCTACGGTGACGAAGTATGGCGATTGCAACGACAATGTGAGCATTGTTCAGGCTATGCCTTCCATCGGGACTTTTGCCAATTGGACCACTCCTGACGGCACAGTGGTTTCAACTAATGCCACTTTTTCTTTTGCCCTTACTCAGGATATGATTTTGACAGCCAATTTTTATGAGTTGTCTGGTGATGTATATGCCTTTGTAGGCGGAAGTACGACCAACCATTGGAGTGACCCCAACAACTGGATTCCCAATGAATTGCCGACAGAAACCTCATCGGTAAACATCCTGGCTAATGCTGAAGTGAATGTGGATGCCAATGTTAATTCAGTTACCATATTTGGCAGCCATATTGTCAAAATCAATTCAGGTGCCATTTTGACTGTTACTGATATGCTGACCACACCAACAGCCACTTCTATTGTTGTGGAAGAGGGCGGACAACTTGTCCATTCCAATGACGGAGTGATGGCGACAGTAAAACGTATCGTTACGCCTTATACTGATGGCGAGCGTGATGGTTGGCATTTGATTGCTACCCCATTATTCTACAATGTATATATCTATGACATTGAAAACCTGACGAGCAACGAATATGACCTTTATTATTATGATGAGCCGTCTGTTTATTGGATTAATCAAGAAGATGGAAACAACTATTATGAAGAGATGGAAGTTGGGAAAGGCTATTTGTATGGCAACAACCAAAATGTCACCTTAAGTTTCTCTGGTTATCTCCAAAACGGCTCCGCCACAGTCAATGTGCCTTTGTCATATACGACAGGCCACGCCTTGCAAGGCTTCAACCTCGTGGGTAACCCGTTTGCACACAATGTCACCTCGTATGCTTCCGTCAATGTGGCCAATGGCTGCTATGTGATGAACGAGGCGAAGGACGACCTTATTGTGAGTGAGATTTCAGAAGAGAGTCCGCTGAAACCCGCCGAGGGCTTCTTCGTGAAAGCCACGGCTGCTGGCGCTTCCATCACTTTCAACCCGGGTCGTGGGTCAACGGCAACACAAAGCGGCACCATCCGTGTGGAACTGGAAGAAAACGGCAAACTCATCGATCGCCTCCTTGTGAAGACCGACGAGGGGCAGCCTTTGGAGAAGTTCTCCCTCAACGAGAGAAGGACAAGACTTTTCGCACAAGGCGAGCGTCAGGAACTGGCCATCGTGCCTTGCGAGGGCAATGAGCAGGCTGTTAACTTCAAGGCAGCAAAGAATGGTCAATACACCATTTCTGTGAACGTCGACGGTATGGATTTCAGCTATCTGCATCTGATTGACAACCTCACGGGCGCGGATGTTAACCTTTTGGACGAACCAAGTTACACCTTTGAAGCCAAAACGAGCGATTATGCTTCGAGGTTCTTGTTGCGGTTTATTCCGAAAGACGGCTCTTCGACAAGCTCAGAGACCTTCGCTTTCATCAGCAACGGGAATATTGTCATCACTGATGCGGATGCAAATGCAACGTTGCAGATTGTTGATGTGACGGGTCGTGTGGTCGTTAGTTCTGACGCGGCACGCAATGTCTCTACCAGCGGAATGTCGGCGGGTGTGTACGTTTTGCGTCTTATCAACGGCAACGATGTTAGGACGCAGAAAATTGTGGTGGAATAAACGATGGTGATTGTAGGGCTGTCGTATTACGGCAGCCGCCCCCGATCGGTTATATGATGCGGCAGCCACAGTGTGACAACCCTACAAGGCCAAACAAACCGTTTTGAATCTTTAAATATTTGAATTTTAAATCAATAGAAATATGAAAAAACTATCAATAACAATCGCTCTCCTTCTCGGAATGAGTATTACAACCTTTGCCTCCCCCGATGGCGGTGGATTGTTCCAACGCGGAATGGTTCCCGATGAGGAATATTTTGGCTCTCGCATTAATGAAAGGCCAATAATGCCATATCACGAACTGAATACCAACCAACCAGCCAGCACTCCCTTGGGCAGCGGCATTGCCGTTCTAATAGGTCTTGGAGCGGCTTATCTTGCTGGCAAGAAACGCAAGGAATAATGAATTTAGGTTAATACAAAAACAGCGCATCCGAAAATTTCGGGTGCGCTGTTTTGCATTTGTCAAAGAACGATGTTTAATTCCTCCCGCAGCAGTTACTATGTCATCAGTATGTTCATAACGGATGAATTTTGTGCAAAAACATGAAATTCTGATGTATCAATGGGCGCATTGAGCAAAAACGATTATCTTTGCCTCATCAAAACAGAAGAAAATGCGAAGAAAAACCATTTATCCGATAGACTGGGTGGATTGTCACCCTTATAGGACGGCAAATCAGGTGGATAACTTTTACGCCGACTTGGCCAACAAAGTGTTTGAATGTATCAAAAATTCGGGCATTGCCGATGCCTTCGATGAAGACAAGGAAGTTGTGAAAGACGTAGCCATCCATTTGACGATGTATCTTGAGGACTTGGCGTCGGAGATTGGCGTGTGGCGTGCCGCCACAACGGAATTCCGCAAGCGCTATGGCAGCCCCTTGCCGTTTTTTGAGTTGGGCGACGACTATGAGGAAGGGTTCGTCAACAGAGAGGATGTGCGCTTCCTGCTTTGGAACGAGGTGCAATGTTATAGAGGGTTTGAAAGTTTTATTAATCCTGAAAACATTGGGATTGAGCAGGTTGCGTCAGAAATATTTGACCTGTTGGACAAGGCTTGGGAAACCGCGCCTTCCAATCTCAGGCTTTATGATTTCATGCACAACAGTGCCGCTTTGGATTCCTATTGGAACGCCCGCGAACTCATTGAATGGTTCCACGAAAACGCTTTTGTCTGCACCAACACTTGGTACGACTTGAGCGAGGCTGAAGAGGATTGTAAAGATTCGCAAAATCCTGATATAGCTATTTACGCCTTTAGAATTGAAGACGCATTCAAGCATAAGCATAACATGTTGTCAATCAGTGTACCCAAGTGGATTGGACGGATTAGGAGGCAGGAAGAGCGCGACATCTGGGAAAATATCAAGTGGAAGCACATTTCTTTTTTGGAGTATTATGGTGACGATGGCGAAAGGCTATACCTGAGAGACTTGGCGTATGACGAGAACTTCATGGTGGAGAAGAATTCGTTTAACGAGAATTTTCTGCGTAAACAATTGAAAATGAACGATGTGTTGTATTGCTCGTTGGTGTCGTTCAAGTCCAATTGGAACCAATGCGGCCAGCTTGTCGGATTGGGGAAGAAAAACAACAAGATGCAAGAACTGATTGATGAGCAGCGCAGAAATCTTGACAACCTCAATGAACAGTACACGATTTATCCGAAATTCATGGAGCTTTCAAAAGGGAAGAAGATGCTCTTTTTTGGTTCGACTGACGAGTTAAAAGAAGCCTATAAGAATTTGGGGTTCAAGGGAGTGGATGAAAACTTCAAGATCGAGTTTGAGAAGAATTGTGTACTGATGTGCTCGCCCGTCAATGGTCTTGTGTTGGTATTTGAACAAGCAGCGTGTATTTGTGACGATGATAATCCGTTCTATGACAAGGAATTCGCCAAAAACAACGCCCTCCAGTTCTATTTCAACGAAAACCTCATAGATTACAGTGATGCTTGCGACCTACACGAAGGCAATTATCTGCCCGATGCCAAAATCACCAGCTTGAAGGGCGACGAGTACGGCAATAAATTCCTGCACAAGCATGGCCAATACATCATTGACTACTATTTCTCGCAAACGCGCGAGTATGACTATAACGCAAAGTTTGAACTGAATAGATTCCAGCCAATGAAGTAATGAATAATAATCTAAATACAACTCCTATGAAAAAAATATCCTTTGCATTATTTGCGGCCCTCATCCTGACGGCCTGCACAAAGCAGCAACTTCCCGTTGCCAATTACGACATCATCCCGCAACCCAAAGAGGTGCGGCTTGATGACGGGAAACCTTTTGAACTAAGCCCCAAGACCATTATTCATTACGAGGCCAATCTTCAGCGCGAAGCGCAGTTCCTCAGCGAGTATGTCAATGACATTTTTGGCTATGCTTTGAAAACACAAGAATACCAAGGCCAAACCGACGGAATTGTGTTGAAACTTTCGCCCGCCGACTTCAACCAAGCCGAAGCCTACGAAATCAACATCACGCCGAAACAAATCACCATCAAAGGCGCAGATGCAGCAGGCGTGTTCTACGGCATACAAACCCTCCGCAAGAGCTTGCCCATTCAAACCTCAAACCTCAAACCTCAAACCTCACAACTTCCTTGCGGAACAATTCGCGACTGGCCGAACTTCGCCTATCGCGGAATGCATCTCGACCCCTGCCGACATTTCATTGACTTGGACTCGGTGAAGATTTACCTCGACATGATGGCCATGCACAACATGAACCAGTTCCATTTCCACCTCAGTGAAGACCAAGGCTGGCGCATCGAAATCAAGAAATATCCAGAACTGACGGAGATTGGCGCGTATCGCAATGGCACGGTCATCGGGCATAATGGGAATTTGTACGACACCATTCGCCACGGCGGTTTCTACACCCAAGACGAACTCCGCGACCTCATCCAGTATGCCGCCGAGCGTCATATCAACATCATCCCCGAAATCGACCTGCCGGGCCACATGCAGGCGGCCTTGGCCTGTTATCCCAACATGGGCTGCACGGGCGGTCCCTACGAGGTGTGGCGGCGTTGGGGCGTGTCGGACGACGTGCTTTGCGCCGGCAACGAAGAGGCTATGCAATTCGCTGAAAACGTGCTCAATGAGGTGATTGACCTCTTCCCCTCACCTTACATCCACATCGGCGGCGACGAGTGCCCCAAGGTGCGCTGGGAAAAGTGCCCCAAGTGCCAAGCCAAAATCAAGGAATTGGGCATCAAGGGTGACGGGCGTTTCTCGAAGGAGGACTACCTGCAAAGCTATGTGATGAACCGCATGGCCAAGGTGGTGGAGGCGCGTGGAAGGCGTGTCATCGGAAGGCGTGTCATCGGCTGGGATGAGATTCTGGAAGGCAACGTTTCCGAAACGGCCATCATCATGAGTTGGCGAGGCATCGAAGGCGGCATCGAGGCGGCCCAAAAAGGCCACGACGTGATTATGACGCCTTTGTCGCACCTCTATTTCGACTACTACCAAAGCGAGGACATCGCTAATGAGCCGGCTTGCATCGGCGGCTACCTGCCCGTGGAGCGCGTGTACGAGTTCCAGCCACTGCCCTCAGAACTGACGCCCGAAGAGCAAAAGCACATCATCGGCGTGCAGGCCAACATCTGGACGGAATACATCGCCCATTTCTGGCATGTGCAATACATGGCCGCGTGACTTTGAGGCATTTGTAGATCGCTGCAAGAAAATGAGGCAGTTCTACGAACTCTATCATTACACCTACGCCGACCATATCTTCAACCCGCAGGTGTGGGCTGACACGGTGGAAACCAATTTGGCCACCCGCAAACCCATCACCTTGCGCGAGCAACCTGCCGAGAAATACACATACGGTGGTGCCAAGGTGCTCAATGATGGTGGGTTAGGCCGTGGTGCATATAATTCGGGGCGTTGGTTGGGTTTCTGTGGCTCTCCTTTGGATGCTGTCTTGGATTTGGAACAGCCTGTCGAGATGCGCAAGGTGCGTTTTCATGCACTCGTCAACAAAAGCGCATGGATTTACAATCCGAGTTCATTGAAGGTGTTGGTTTCCGATGATGGAGAAACCTTCCGCGAGGTGGGACAAAAAACCATCCCGATTTCCACTTGGGAGGACAGGGACGGCATCTTCGCCTACGAATTGGAGTTTGAGCCCGTTGCAGCACGGTTCGTGGAGGTCGTCATCAAAGGCCACGATTTGCCTGAAGACCACGACGGCTTCGGCAATCCAGCTTGGATTTTTGTGGACGAATTGGAGGTTTGGTAGGAGGAGAGTTTTTCGGGAATAGGAATATGTAGGGCTGTCATATTATGGCAGCCGCTTGATAATTGCAACAAAAGCTGCTGCCACGGTGTGACAGTCCTACAAGTTTTATCACGCTTTCTTCAGCAAAATCACATACACGGGGAAGTGGTCACTATACCCTCCCATCCAGACGCCACTGCCGAAAGTGCGGAAGGGGTAGCCGTTGTATTTGCCGCCGTGCTGCTTCAGAAACTCCTTGTTGTGGACTTTCGCGTTCTTGAATTGGTAGGTCGAGTAGTCGGTGGGGAGTAGGCCGGGGGTGAGGATGGTCTGGTCGAGCACGCCGGGCACATCGTGGTAATAATTGGTGCCGTAGCCTTTCTTGTGCAGGTCATACATGGGGTTGTAGAACTCGCCGTCGCGCAGGTCTTTCATGTTGCCCGAAGCACGCAGGTGGTTCGTCACGCTCTTGCTGTCAGGGTAGTCGTTGTAGTCGCCCATCATGATGATTTTGGCGTTTTGGTCCTCGCGCATGATGCTGTCGGCGATGTTGCGGCACAAGGTGGCAGCGGCAATACGTCCGGGCATGGAGCGCTTCTCGCCACCGGCGCGCGAAGGCCAGTGCATGACGATGAAATGCATCGGCTCACCGTCGAACAGGCCGCTCACCACAAGTTGGTCACGGGTGATAAATTCAGGGTCGTTGGGCACAACGGTGCGGTATGATTTGCTGTTGGTCAGCTTAAAGTATTTTGGGTTGTAAATCAATCCCACATCCACGCCACGGCGGTCGGGAGAATCATAGTGTACAATTTGGTAGTTGCGGTTCTTGATTTCGGGCTGGGCGACCAAATCCTCAAGCACATGGCGGTTTTCCATTTCGCACAAGCCTAAAACGGCCACACCGTCGGGGGTGATGTCGGTACCGATGGTGGAGATGGCGTAGGCCATATTATGGAGTTTGGAGATGTATTTCTCTGTGTTCCATTGGTTGCCGCCTTTGGGTAGGAACTCCTCGTCGTTCTTGTTAGGGTCGTCGATGGTATCGAACAGGTTCTCAAGGTTATAGAAACCGACCAAACCGACCTTGTAGGCTTGTTGCTCTTGGGCGGAGGCGCGGTTGATTCCGAGACCGATGGCCAAAATGATGAGTGCGAAAAGAATATGCTTATTCATTGTTGAAGTTGTTTGCATGGGTTTAGGCGGCAAAGGTAGTGAAAATTCGGTTTTTGTTCTTTATTAGGGTGATTTTTTCGGTCAAGCAGGCTCTTTTACCAATTTTATTTCTCTAAACTCTGATAAAAAAAGAAGATTTAGAGAAATAAAATGCTTTAATTCTCTGGAAATGATATTTTTTGTACCTTTGCAGAGGAATAAAATCGATATGGCATGAAAAATATCATCGGAAGAAAAAATGAAATCGAAGAACTGGAACGATTGTATAACGCTGAAAATGCGGAGTTTGTAGCTGTTTATGGTCGGCGGCGTGTGGGCAAGACCTATCTGATAAAGGAAGTTTTCAAAGACAGATTTGCCTTTTGGCATACTGGATTGTCACCTTACGACCATGACAAGAAATTTCTGCTCCGTGACCAATTGCAAGCGTTTCTGTATTCGCTGCAAGACTTTGGATATGAAGGTCAAGCGTGTCCCAAATCTTGGCTTGAGGCTTTTCGGTGGTTGGAAAAACTGCTTGCATCCAAAGACGATGGAAGCCGGCAAGTGGTTTTCATTGACGAATTGCCGTGGATGGACACAGCGCGGTCGCGGTTCATCCCTGCCTTTGAGCATTTCTGGAACGGTTGGGCTTCAAGGCGCGACAATATCCTGCTGATTGTTTGCGGGTCGGCCACTTCTTGGATGGAAGACAACCTTATTAATAACAAAGGCGGCCTTTACAACAGACTGACTCGCGAGATAAAACTCTGTCCTTTCACTTTGGCTGAGTGCGAGGCTTATTTCCGAAACAAGGAAATGAATGTGAGCCGATATGATGTGGCACAAACCTATATGGTCTTTGGTGGCGTTCCGCATTACCTGAGCCTGTTTGAAAAGGGCTATAGTACGGCACAAAACATTGATCTTGTGCTGTTTGATGGAAACGCCAAACTGAGGAATGAATTTGACCGGTTGTTTGGCTCGCTATTTAAGAACGCCGACGACCACAAAAAAGTTGTTCGTCTGCTGGCGGGAAGACGAAGCGGCTACACGCGCAAGGAAATCCTTGAACTCACGGCCATTAAGGATGGTGGTGGGGCGAGTGAAATCCTCAAAGGATTGAAAGAGAGCGATTTCATCACATCTTATTATCCATTCGGTGACCGTAAGACCGAACATTATCGACTGACCGACCATTTTTGTATGGCCTATCTTCAATTTCTTGATGGCAAAGACAAGCCAGACCCTCAGTTTTGGCAGAAGAACAATGCCTCGTCGCGCCTGAACGCATGGCGTGGCTTTGCCTTTGAGGAACTTTGTTTTGCCCATGTCGCCCAGATTAAACAAAAACTGGGGATTGCCAGTGTAAGTACGACTGAATCTTCTTGGGTAGTGGAATCGAGAGAGAGAAAACATCAAATAGATTTGCTCATAGACAGGGCCGACAATGTGATAAACCTTTGTGAAATAAAGTTTTACGGCAAGTCGTTCTCCATTGATGCGAAATATGGAGCTGAGTTGCGGGAGCGGGTGCAAACCTTGATGGACAAAGTGCCGCAGAAAAAAAGCATCCACTTGACGCTGATAGCCGCCTACGGGCTGAAGCCAAACGAAAACAGCGGACAAGTGCAGAGTGTGGTCAGTTTGGACGACTTGTTTTAAGTGGGCAAAAGCATTTGAAATACAGCAAAAACCAGTCTTTTTTCTTCCTTTGGATGATTTTTCGGCTGTAACAACCAAATTATTCCTAATTTTGCAACGCTGTTTCCATGAAAGGAAGCGGCAAACATAACAGAAAGACGTTGAACTGACGTTTTATCTGCGGCTCGTTTGAACTTCGCAAATTCATTTCTATCCGCACGGTAAAGCAAGGCTTGACGTCCCTTTGTTCGTATACACCTTTTTATGTATATCGAATAGCGGGGGCCTCAGCATTGCTTATCCTCGGATAGAAGGCAATGCGAAGGCCTAAATGAGCGGGATAAGCGATAGTTTTGACTCCCGCGCTTTTTCTTTATGTTTTAGGGTAATAGACGATTATTATGCGGCATTGGGAGCCTGCTGCAAACATAAAGGTCAAACGATGAAGAAATTCAAGATGAAACCTAAAGTGCTGTTGGCGATGGCTGTTTTGTCGTTGTTGCCCTTCGGCATGTCGGCTCAAGACGGTATGTTCCGGCGCGGTGTTGCAGATGAGGCAAACAGCGGAAATGGCAACATCAACGGACTAATGGGTAGGAGCGAGGGCGCGGTTGGAGGCTACTTCAAAGGTCAAGGATTCGGAGCCACAAGCGGCGACCTCACAGGCCAAGGTTTTGGTGTCACAAACGGCAACATTACGGGTCAAACATTTGGTGCCCCATTGGGTAGCGGATTGTTTTTTCTGCTTACGGCAGGCATCGGCTATTCAGCGTTAAAATCAAAGAAAACAAAACAGAATCAAAACGGAAAGGAAAAATGAACATGAAAAGATTTGGAACTATTGTGACGGCATTGTTGGTCTTGGTCGCCCTGACGCAATGCAAGAAAGAGGAACAGCCCACCCCTGCAAATGGCAGTGAGGCCGTGACCATCACCCTCGACCTCAAAAGCAACGGAGGCTCAAGGGTGGATGTGAACACAACTACGGGCGAGGTCACCTACCAAAACGGCGATGTGATTTATGTGGCCAGCGGTGGCCATTACATTGGCACGCTGACCTACAACGGCACCAATTTCACTGGCGGCATCACCGACCCTACCGTGGGCGAGCCGCTTCACTTCTATTTCTTGGGAAATGTCGCTCCCGCCGAAACCTTCGCGGCAGGCACTACAACGACCTGCTCGGTGGTCATCAGCGACCAGACAGAGCATCTGCCCGTGATAGAATACGCCCCGTCCAACGAAAACTACGATTCAGGCGAAACGACCTACACGGCTATGTTGTTGAACAAATGCGCTTTGGTGAAGTTCAATGTGACCACGGCATCAGAGGCGGCCACTTGCATCACTGGAATGAAGAACAAAGTGACCGTGGATTTTTCGGGAAACACTTTGACACATAGCCAAGAAGGGAACGGCATTATCACCTTGCCCGCAGGCAGTGGCGAGAAATGGGCCATCCTTTTGCCGCAAGAAGCGGTCGAGGCTGGCGAAGATGGTACTGCTTATTCCGAAGACGGAGCGTTTACGGGCACTCGCGGTGCTGTGCCTGCCATTACCGAGAACGGCTACCAAACCGTTGGAATTGAGGTGAGTGTTACGACTGAGGTTAATACGGGCGAAGTTCCTGTTGGTGCCATTTGTGGCAAGTTTACCATAAATGCAAATGGCGACCAAGTGTATTTCTCGCAAGGAAATTTACAATATCAAGCTTCATCTAATACCTGGCGTTTTGCTGACAACCAGTGGGATTTTGTTGGAGATGATTCTGTTGGAACAGTCTATGAAAGTGGAGAAAAATGCGATAATGCACTTATTTCATCTACATATAATGGTTGGATCGACCTTTTCGGTTGGGGCACAAGTGGTTATCAGTATATGCCTTGGTCTTCTGCTTATCCAACTAGTAATAGTTTGTCTGGCAATCTTGATTGGGGGTATAATGCTATTTCTAATGGAGGTAATCAAGAAGGCCAATGGAGAACTTTGACAGGTTATAGTAGCAATGGAAGTGTAGGATATGAATGGACCTACATATTAACTCGACGTCAAACTTCTTCAAATATCAGATATGCAAAAGCCCAAGTAAATAGCATCAATGGGATAATACTTGTTCCAGACAATTGGAATTCCTCAATTTATAGTTTAAATGAAGTAAACACCCCAACTGCATCTTATAGTTGTAACACAATATCAATGTCAATTTGGCAAAATGTGTTAGAAAATGCAGGATGTGTGTTTTTACCCGCAGCGGGTTACAGAACAACAGGAAGTGATGTTGTTAATTCTGGCGAAAATGGACGGTATTGGTCGTCTACTGGACGTTATGTTGTAGATGGTTGGACTCATGAAGATTGGGATGCTTATTGTTTAAATTTCGAACAAAATTTGTTCTATATTTATTGGTATGTAGGAAAACCATGTGGACAATCTGTTCGTCTTGTTCAAGATTATAATCCTTAAAACAAAGAATACAAAAAAAATCAAACGAATTAAGGTAAGGAAACTATGGGTAAATGTGCATTATGCGCAAAAAATGATGCCAACCCGTTCTCCCGAATTTGCTATTCGGGATGCTCCGCCGTTACGGGCTTGTTGTTGGCAGTGGGTGGGGCGTTTGTGGAGACGCGATAAATCGTGAGAGAAGCGATGTTGGAGACGCGATAGTCGCGTCTCTACAAGGTTGGATGGTATGGGGAAACAATGACGTCTGTCATCAACGTTTTCGCCTGTAGAGACATCGATTTATCGCGTCTCGGAAATCAATGGAATCCAACCTAAAACGACAAGGCCGTTTTCCTCGTGAAGACGGCCTTATTCGATGCTCTTCACCATAATAATCAGTTTTCAATTTTAGAAATCGATAATTTCAATTGGCGTGTTTGTTTCCATTTGATACAAATTTGCTCTAGTGATTTGAATTTCTCCAGCATTATTGCCAATAGGAACATCATATTGATTGCAGTAATTAGTTAGGATTTCAATCTCCATATCAGATGCTTTGGGGTCAATATAGATTTGTTTTATGACCCTTTTCCAATCTATAGAAACATATTCTTCGTGGTTGTTCCGATTATCATTGGCAAGCAGGAAAAAACGAATTTCATTTTCGTAATAAAACTGCTGCCTTTTTATCAGCAACAAAGGAAGCCAGTTTGAACTGTCAACATTCCATACGTCGGAATTAAGTGAGAAATCTCTTATTCTGTATTTGTTTTTTCCAAATTTGTGAAGATTCTTGATTTCGTAATCAGAAAGACGATAAAAAACAGGTCCTTCAAATATGGAAAACTGGTCTGTGACGTTTTTGCTAAATTCGTCGCGAAGTGCATTGAAATCAAGTTCGAATTGAACAACATGTTCACCAAGTCCTGACTTTTCGTATGAATATGTTTTCCAAGAGGCTTCACTTGTCCTGTTTGTCGTGAAGCAACAGCAAAATACAGGGTTTGGGAACATGGAATTAGAGGGAGGATAATTGAAGTTGGTTTTGGCTTGATAAAACCTGCCTTCGAATTTATCAGGCCATTCGGTAGGCAAGACAAATCTTATGTTTTTATTCTTTAAACAATGTAATGCCGTCTCCAAATTCATGTACTTAAAAATTGATTTGTTCTTCTTTGGCACAAATTGCTGTGTTTTCTCACCATTATCAAGAAACACTTGCATATAATGGTATCGATTTGATTTTTCTGGATTCGTCAAATCTGGAATATTATAATAACTTGTTGGTTTTAAGTTGGCACATCTCGAATACAATCTAAGGTCTTTTTTCATAGTTTTAATATTTGACAAGTTCATAAATCAAGTATTGTACCAACATTTTTTTTGACAAAATGTCATTTTTTTTGTGACAGAAAACATATGTAGCCACTCCCCGTTAGGGCGGATTTGCAATCCGACCATAGCCGAGTATTAGGATTTGCAATCCGTCAAAGATAAATCTGATGGATGCGATGTTTTCAGGAAAACGTGACTATGTTTCAGAATTTGTGTGTTTTTGCAAACCGATTTGAATATGGCGAAAGACATAGAGATAAGGAACAGAGAAAATGCGTTGCCAGACAATTTTGTTGTTGACATTCGCTCCATCATCGGACATAGTCGGCAGCAGGCATACGCAGCAGATAGACAAGCCACTATTGCAACATTTTGGAATGTGGGGCGGCGTATTGTTGAGGAAGAACAGAAAGGAGCGAGTCGGGCTGCATACGGCACGAGATTAATCCATTTGTTGGCCGATAGACTGAAGGTCGAAACGGCGATGGATATGGGAAAAGAAATCTTGCTTATTATCGTCAATTCTATCTGACTTTCCGTGAATGGGAGATTTTGCACGAACTCGTGCAAAATCTGGAATGGTCGCATATACGAAGGGAGTTGTCTGTAACCAACGCTAAAGCACGCCAATGGTATCTGGAAAATGCTTCAAGCAATATGTGGAGCGGATCGTTGGGGGTCAGGCATTTGAGGTAATAATCAGAACTTCTCTTCATTGAAAAGGAAAATTCCTATTTTTGCAATCACAAAAAGGCAATAAAAAACCCGGATTCATCACCAGCATCTGAATATCTGGGAGAGGAACGCCCGGGACTGCGATGCAAAAGTACAAATAAAATGGAAGGTAGCAAGCAATTTTTGAAAACGTTTCAACCCCTTTGAACTTATTTCGACGTTTCCGAAACAGGGTATTTCATAATGAATCAATTTGTTGGAATTTGGATAGAGTGGAAGAAATCCACGATGAAATGTTGAAAGTGATTGGTTGGATGAATTGTGACCTCCCTGAATGGGTCAAAGAGCAAGAACGATTTGATGAAGTGTGTGTAGAGATTCGCAAACGGATGGGATGGAAATAATTAATGGATTGAAATTGTAGATTTCTTTTTTCCCAAAAATCCCAACAAAAAATTCCCTCCATCAATCTTTTTTCTACAATACCCCGTTAAATTCCTTTTGTTAAAAGCAATGAAAAATCATAATACATTCAATATGAAGAAATTCCTACTTTTATTGGTTGTGGTGATGCTGTTGGCGAAGGTGCAACTCCAAGTCGTTGACACGGCTTTTGCATTAAGATTAGGCGGCAAAAGTGGTTTTGTCTTTCTTTGTACCAAAACACGACCTCAAAGTTTGCTGATTTCTTCAACCGTTAGTCCTGTCCCTTTTGCGATAACCTCAAAATCCAAGCCCAAGGCTTTCAACTTGCGGGCAGTTTCGAGGTTGGCTTCGGCTATGCCTTGGGCAATACCTTCAGATCTTCCTTGGGCAATACCTTCAGATCTTCCTTGGACAATACCTTCAGCTCGTCCTTGAGCTATGCCTTCTGCTCTACCTTTGGCCATTCCTTCTGCTCTACCTTTGGCCATTCCTTCTGCTCTACCTTTGGCCATCCCTTCCTCTAATCCTGCCGCCACGCCTTGCGCTTTGCCTTCTGTCCAGCCATCCAAATGTGCAGCAGCAAAGACGCTGTCTTGGTACATGTAATTCTCCATCTGACGCTGATAGGCTTTCCGCTCCTCGCTGTCCATTTTCAGATACTGCAACTTCTTCCGAGCTTCCTGCAATCCTGGTGCCGTGGTGTCTTCCTTGATGTGGGCGTTCTTCAGGTAGTCGAGCCACTCCTCAAGTGGGGTCTTGGCAACGGCGTTGAACTCGTTCACTCGGATAAGGAAATATTCGGGGAAAATCTCTTCGGGTGTCCTCATTCGCAAGGCGTTCTCGTCTTTGGTCGTGATTTCCAAGATATCGTTGGTGTGTACTCCTCGGAACGTAGTGGTGCCGTGGTAGAGGTAATCCTTGCCTTTGCCGAGGTCGAAATAGAGGATGTTGATGGAATAGACTTTCTTCACGTGGTCGTATTCCTTGCCTAATTCGATGTGTTCGGTGATGGTGCGCGCCACGCCATAGAGGATGCGCTCAAGGTAGTACAACTCGCGCGTCTGCTGTATCTCGACGATGATGATTTCACCCTTGCTGTTCTTGGCTTTGATGTCAACGCGGTTGAACTTGTCCTGCGGGTCGTCTTGGTTGCTCTCGCTTTCCAGCAGTTCCACGATGTGGATAGGCTCGTTGAGGAGCACGGTAACCAAGCCTTCAAGTACGCCGAAGTTGGCCTTGTCGCGCAACATACGCTTCGCAGCCCAGTCGAATCTGATGAGTCTGTTGTCGTCCATCTTGGGGGTTGTTTTAGGATTGATACCGCAAAAATACAAAGTTTTTTGTTTTGTCGCCTGTATTCTGACATTTTTTGGACTAAATCTTTTACCTGTAAATCATTGTTTGGGCGTGTCTTTGGCTTGAAAAGAAGATTTCTTTCGGCTTTTCCCAAAAATCCCAACAAAAAATTCCCAACCCATCAATCTTTTTCCTATTTTTGTCCGTTTAATTCTTCCTAAAACTGACGAAAATCATAATACATTCAATATGAAGAAATTTCTATTTTTAACGGTCGCAGTGTTGCTGGTTGGGCGAATGACGGCTCAGGTCATCGACACGACCGACATCAATCAGAACGAAGTGCCGACGGTGATCCTGATGGATTCCGACTTCGAGGAGACATCCACCTCGGTCAACGATGCCTCGACTTTGTTGAACTCGTCGCGCGACGTGTTCAACAGCATCGCGGCCTACAATTTCGGCTCGCTGCGCTATCGTGTGCGCGGCAACGACTCGAAGTACAGCGATGTGATGATCAACGGCATCCTGATGAATGACCCTGAGACGGGACGTCCCGTCTTCTCCAATTGGGGCGGACTGAACGACGCTTTCCGCAACTCGATTCTCGTTGAAGGCCTCGGCAGGACGGGTGCGGGCTTTGGCGGCCTCGGTGGCCTCACAGCTTATTCAACACGCGCCTCGCAGTATCGCAAGCAGGTTTCGCTGAGTTATGCCTTCAGCAACCGTTCCTACAACCACCGCGTCATGGCTTCTATCGGCACGGGCGAGATGGGCAACGGCTGGTACATGATGGCAGCCGCAAGCGGTCGCTATGCGGGCAAGGGCTATACTGAGGGTACTTTCTATCAGGCCTACAGTTACTTCCTCTCCGTGGAGAAGAAAATCAACGACAAGCACAGCCTCGACCTCACCGTGTTCGGCGCACCTTCGCAGCGCGGCGGATCGGCTCCCGTGGTGCAAGAGATTTACGACCTCGTCGGCACGAACTACTATAATCCCAATTGGGGCTATCAGACCGTGGATGCCAACGGCAAGCAGGTTATCCGCAACTCGCGCGTGAGCACCTACCATCAGCCTTTCACCAGTCTTACTTGGTATTGGACGCCCAACAAGCGCACCGAGTTCAACACTTCGTTGTACTACTTCAGCGGTCCGGGCAGCCAGACTTCGCTCGAATGGGGTGAGGCCAAAGACCCACGTCCCGACTATTACAAGAACCTGCCAAGTTATTATGAAACCAACGCCCACAGCACGGCGGAAATAGAAAACCAATTTGCCATTTGGATGAACCGCGACCCGAAGGTCACACAAATAGACTGGGACCATCTTTACAACGCCAACTACAACCACCTTTTCACCGTGCAGAATGCCAACAACGGCAATGACGGAACCATTACGCGCAAGTTCTCGAAATACATCCTCGCTGAGCGCCATTACGACAAGAGTCAGATGGGCGGTGCCACTTATTTCAAGCATGAGTTCCAGCCCAACCTCATCATGACGGGCGGCTTGGCACTGAATGCCTCGAGGACGCATTATTACGAGAGTGTCAACGACCTCCTCGGCGGCGATTACTATTACGATATTAATAAGTATGCCGAAAACCTTGAAAACGAGGAATGCCATCCCGACCTCAACAACCTTAACCATGTGGCCAAAGTCGGCGACATCATCAGCTATAACTACTACGCCAATCGCAACTATGGCCGCGTTTGGGACCAAATCGATTGGCTTGTCGGCAACTTCGACCTTTATTTGGGCTTGCAGGCCGAGTTCACCCAGATTTGGCGTGAAGGCTTGTGGAAAAGTGGCTCTTTCGCCGACAATTCCTACGGCAAGGACAAGATGCACAACTTCTTCGACCCAAGTTTGAAGGCTGGTGTGACTTACGCCATCAACGGGCGCAACCACCTTGTGGCCAATATGGCTTTAATGACCCAAGCCCCACAGTTTAGGGACATTTACATTTCGCCGCGCACCCGCCACACCGTTGTGGAAGGCGACCTCAAGAGCGAGCGCATTTTGGCTATGGATTTGAGTTACCTCTATCGCTCGCCCGAGTTCAAGTTCCGTTTGACGGGTTATCACTACGCTTACAGAAACCTCATCTGGAACCGCAGTTTCTATTGCGAAAACGTGTTCCAGAACACCACCACCAGCGCCAACTCTTACACCAGCGAATTCATCAACTTCATCATGACCGACATCAACCAAAAGAGCATTGGCGTGGAAATGGGTGCGGAGTGGAACGTCACCCCGACCATCACCTTGCAGGCGGCAGCTGCCAACGGCATCCATACCTATGACAACAACCCGATTTTCTCGGTCTATGACGACAACAACACCACGGCTTACATCCAAAATAGTGTGGCATACCTGAAAGACTACCATGTTTCTTCGGGTCCTGAGACGGTGGCCTCATTGGGCATCAAGTACAACTCGCCGAAATACTGGTGGGTGAGCCTCAACGGAAACTATATGGCCAATATGTACTTCGACGTGAACCCTTACAACCACACCGAGGAAGGTATGCTGCACTACGCCCAAGGCGACATCCGCATTCCTCTTGTCCTGGACGAAGCCCCGCTGAAGCCCGCATTCACGCTCGACTTCTACGGCGGCTTCTCGAAACGTTACAAAGGGTATTATTTCCTCTTCAACTTGAGCGTCAACAATTTGCTTAACAACAAGAGCACCATCCTTTATGGTTACGAGCAACTCCGCTTCAACGCCAACAACCCCGACATGTTCCCCGACAAATATTCCTACATGTACGGAACGAATTTCTTTGTCAGTCTGACCGTGAGAAAATAATCTTAAATCATAATACAATGAAAAACAGAGTTTTAACATGCAGTTTTCTGCTTCTTGCCATGATTGGCGTGCTGTTCACCGCCTGCAAGAAAGAGTATCCTACGCCGCCTATCCAAGACCTGCCGATAGGAAGGGTTTACACCATCAGTGAAATTCTTGCCTTGGAGCCGGGCACCGTTTTCAATGAAGACGCTTCGGTGTATGGCATCATCACTGCCGACGAGGTGTCGGGCAACCTCTACAAGGCCGCCTTCATGCAAGACCGCGCCACGGGTGCCGCCATCGAGCTTTACTTGAACGCCGTCAGTGGCGTGCGCATCGGCGATTCCGTCCGCATCTACCTGAAGGATGTGACTTACGCAATGTACAACAACTTGCCCCAGTTGAGCAATTTCGAGGCCGACGGACACATCGTTATTTTGGCCAACAACAAGCCGATTGAGCCTGCTTTGGCCACCATCGATGAGATTACCCAAGGCAAATACCTCGCGGGGTTGGTGCGTTTGGAGAATGTGAAGTTCACCGAGCAGAACACCTTTGCCGACCCCACCACATACGGCAATCGTACCTTGATTGACCCTATGAATCCTTCAAGCAATGTCATCGTGCGCACGAGCAACTACGCCAACTTTGCCAACGACTCGCTGCCGCAAGGTATTGGCAATTTGACGGCTATTGCCACGGTTTACAACAGCACTTGGCAACTCATCATCCGCTCGGCCCGCGAGTTGGAGTTTGACGGCTATGTCCCGGGCGGCGCCAATGACTTGCCGTATTGTGAGTTTTTTGCCTCTTCGTTTGGATCCTACACGACATACGATGTAAAGGGCGCCCAACATTGGGAGATTGACTACAGCACTGCCAAGATGACGGGTTACGAAAACAGCACGAACAATGAAAATGAAGACTGGCTGATTTCGGCCAAGTTCTCCTTGGAGAACGTTTCGAGTGCCAGTATGACGGTATCCTATATCGCTCGCTATTTCAATAATGTGAATGAAGATGTTACGGTTTGGGTTTCCTCTGACTACACCTCTGGCGACCCGAATTCGGCCAATTGGGAACAAATTCCTGCTTCATGGGTTGAAGGCTCTAACTGGAATGATTTCGCATCCACCACACTCGACCTCTCCCAATTCGTTGGTAAGAAGGTTTGTGTGGCCGTGAAATATCGTTCAGATAGTAACAAGGCTGGCACCATTGAGGTGCAGAGCATCTGTATCCAAGAAGGTAGTGGCCCAACGCCTCCTCCCGGACCGGGCACAGGCGGTGAGTTGCAGTATATGCCTTACACGCAATCATTTACGGAGGAGTTTGGAACCTATATGACTTACGATGTGTTAGGCCCGCAGTCGTGGATGATTGATTATCATACGGCCAAGATGACGGGTTACTCTGGTGGCTCCAATGCCAATGAAGACTGGCTCATTTCTTCGCCTGTGGCTGTTACAAATGTGAGCGAGGCTAAGGTTTCGGTGACCTATTCCGCTCAGTATCAGAATGCCGACAATGGCGATGTGTCGTTGCAAGTCTCCACGGATTACGTCTATGGCAATGACCCGTATTCAGCCACTTGGATAAATATGCAGACGACTTATCCGAACACAGCAAATTTCAATGATTTCCAAACCATTGAAACGAGTTTGAATGAGTTTATTGGTCAGAATGTGACGGTGGCCATTAAATACACTTCAACCGCTTCACAGTCGAGAACGATTGAAATCCAGAGCATCACGGTTCAAGAAGGGGCAGGTGTGACACCTCCGACCCCGCCCACACCGGGAACAGGCGAGGGCAGTGGTACTGCCGACGACCCGTATAATGTGGCCGCTGGTATCGGTTTGCAAAGTGAAGAGCCTATTGCATGGGTGCATGGCTATATCGTGGGTGCTGTGAAGTCGGGTTTGAGCTCGGTCACAAGCAATGCCGACATCAATTGGAGCGCACCCTTCGACTTGGCCACCAATGTGGTGATTGCCGACGATGCCGCTTGCCGCGAAATCAGCCAGTGCATCATTGTCAACCTGCCTGCGGGCAAGCCTTTGCGCACACAAGTCAATTTGATGGACAACCCGGGCAACTTGGGCAAGCATCTCGCCGTGAACGGCAAACTCCGCAAGTATTTCGGACAAGCTGGACTGCGCGACAGCGGCGGTACCGAGAACGACTTCGTACTTGAAGGTGGTGATACGCCACCCACGCCTCCCACACCGGGAACGGGCATCTTCTCTGAATCTTTCGCCAATGGGCAAGGCCAGTTTACAATCCATGACGTATTGCTTCCTTCTGAGCTTACCTACGTTTGGATGCATGACGCTTCCCGCAAGCACATGAAAGCAAGTTCATTTAAGAGTAACACTCCATATAAGGCTGAAAGTTGGTTGGTTTCTCCGAAAATTGACCTGTCCAATGTTGGTTCAGCGGTATTGACATTCGAGCAAGCAATCAATTACGCCAATCCTGAAGGTAGAATCCATGTCATGGTGTCTAATAACTTTGATGGAGAAATTGCGAGTGCCGATTGGTCAGAGTTGGTATTTGACCAATGGCCAGTCAACGATGGCAGTTGGTCATTCGTTACCACAACGATTGATTTGACAGCCTTTGTCAACCATGCTGTGACCATTGCTTTCAAGTACACAAGTGAGGCATCGCAAGATAAGTGCCCGACTTGGGAAGTGAAGAATGTTGTGGTGGAATAAACGAAACGACAAACCAAAACGAAAAGCCTGCCTTCGGGTAGTTTTAATATTAGAATAGATGTAATACAAGTTTCAACATTACCATAAACATGAAAAGAGTTGTAATCAAACAAGGAGACATATTCTCCATAGAAACGGAAAAAGGGAAACGATATTTCCAATACATTTGCAAAGAT